>DAWO01000033.1:712-3515 GCA_002509485.1 Methanolinea sp. UBA477 | reverse complement strand
TTGTCACATTGCAGGCAATATCTGACGGGATGGGCGCCTTTACTGACATGCCCGGCATCCCTGAGGTGTTTCCACTGCCATTCGATGAACCTGCTGTACTGGGGGTCCACGGTTGTGAAGCGCCGTCTCCAGTCGATTGAAAGGCCGGATGCTTTCATCACCCTCTGATATTCGGAGGAGAAGTGGCGGACGATGGCAAGAGGGTCGACGAACTCCCTGAGTACACTTTCGGGTACCTTGTAGAGATCGCGGTAGAGCTGGATTGCCTGGGGATCACCCCTGGCAATTCTCTTTGATATTCCGATGACCGGAGCACCGGTCACGTGGAACGCCATGGGGTAGAGAACCTCCCTCCCCCGCATCCGCCAGAAACGGGCAATCACATCGGGAACAATATACGTCCGACCATGGCCTACATGCATCGCACCGCTTGGGTACGGATATGCCACGGTCAGATAGAACTTATCACGGGAGGACGGATTGGATTCGAATGCATGCTCCCATTCGGCGAGTACGAATTCCGTCTTCCCATCGTCAGATCCGCTCACGAATATATCACCTTGTAAACCGATGAAAAAAATTACACAGGCCGGAGCCTGATTGTATCCCCATCATTATAGCGTTTGATCATTTCCTGTGCAATAGTGGAATTCTTGGCGAGGTGGATCTCGCCGGAATCATTGACTGTTGCAGTAAACAGGTATTCCTTGGCTGCAAAGACATCGACAATCTTTCCGCTCTGTTCCGGGCAGATGATGGCCAGTTGTTTCTTGTCCATCCTGATCTTCACACCTCCGCCAAGCTGCAGTTCCTCCTCGGCATGGGCCTGGACGGGCTGGCTCTCGAACTCGGATCGTGGCCTGATATCGATTCCAATCCCAACCTTGTTGACGATTCCTGCGATATTCTTGCCTCCTTTGCCGATTGCGGCGGGAACATCCTTGTCATCGATATAGACAACTGCCTTGTTTTCAGAGAGCATATGGACATCGACATAGCCCTCGGTGTACCTTCCAATCTCCCTCTGTATATCTTTCTCCACGATCTTCCACGAGGAAGGCTCCTCTTCCTCCTCCTTCTGGACTGATGGAGGTTTCAGTGGAGTGGAGATAATTCCCTGCTGTATCACCGGCATGACGATCGTATCTGAATCGTACTTGAAGATCTCGAAGACAAGATCCCCGGTTTCATATTCTGATATGGTTACAACCGGGCGGAGGTTTATCTCGCTCGACATGCCCTCCGGCACCTTGATCGTGAACCCTACATCGTAAACACTGGTGATCTCACCCTTGTCTACGAATATTATGGTGTTCACAATCTGGGGAAGAACCCCGAAGTCGACCCTGTCGGAGAGGCGCTGAAGCGCGTCGTGGGCACCGATAGCATGTACAACGCCGATCATGCCGATTCCTGCAAGTCTCATATCAGCAAAGACACGGAAATCCTCGCTCTTGCGGAGTCCGTCGAAGATCACGAAATCGGGCCTGACAAGGAGAAGCACGTCCGCCGTATTCTCCATGCTTCCGTCAAGCGTGGTATACTGCGTGATATAATCCGGGACCTGGAGTTCTCTCGGGGCTTCCATGGTCTTTACCACGAGCCCACTATCAGCGAGGTATGTCGCCACGCTCTGTGCAAGGGTGGTCTTGCCCGATCCGGGTGGTCCTGCAATAAGAAGACCTCTCTTGTCTCCAAGTATCCGGTTCTTTATCACATCAGCCTTGTTGAAATCATCAAGGGTGATGTCGACAATGGGCCTGACAGCGGTGATCTCCATGCCGTCGGAGAACGGACGCCGGGTGATTGCGATTCGCATCGATCCGATCTGGATGACGGTCACACCCCGTTTTTCGAGTTCGATGAAACCGTCCGGATCGCGTTTTGCACGCTCGAGTATCTCCTGTGCCATGCTGCGGAGCTCGTATTCGGTCGTCGGTTGCTCGCGGATTCTCTCCAGTTTCATCTCCTTGATCGTCCCTTTCTTTGCAACGGGTGACACTCTCTCCTTTAAGTATACCGCAATGGTTCGCTCGTCAAAAAACTGGTCAATTGCAAGAGGGGTGAAATCCTCCTGTTGTGGCTTGAGATAGATGACATCCAGCCCTTTTGCCCGTGCAACTTCGGCCTGGACGACATCACTGGTGATGAATCTGGCGTCATGCTCTATAGCGGCATTGCGTATCAATGCATCAATCTCTCCGCTGTTTGCAAGTTTGACCTGTTCCAGGGAAGGCCGGGTTCCGACAAATTTGACTTCAATTATTCCCTCTTCGGCCATCTTGCACAGTGACTGAAGTTCTGTTAATCCACTGAAACCTATCTCTCTTCCCTGGTTTGCCTGTGCCTCGAGTTCTGCGATGACAGCTTCCGGTATAATTATTGATGCATCCTGATATTCGCCGGCTTTTATCATTGAGGTGATGCGTCCATCGATGACGACGCTGGTATCGGGTACTAATTTCAAAATCACTCACCTATTTTCAGTTATTTCCTTTCTTTCTCGATATATCGCTACAATTTGTGCCTATTTACTGTATGCATATGCGACACGGTTACTGCAGATACCGCTTTTTGACCACGCTGATCCCAACAAGACAGGAATGAACCTGATGCAGGCGGTATCTGATGCAGAAGAGTATCAACGCGATGAGTATTATATTCATTGCCGTGATTCTTTTTTCAGTGTTGAGAGGTACTGGTATTCGGGCAGGATCTGCTCCTGGACCGAACAATAGCCATTATTCTTGTGTTAGTTGGAGAATAAAGAAGAAGCGGAAAAAGGGTATCACCCGGGTGTGTA
>DAWO01000033.1:0-678 GCA_002509485.1 Methanolinea sp. UBA477 | reverse complement strand
TCATCGCAGTCCACGAGAATTCTTGCAACTTTCTGGAAATGTCCACTCTCTTCTCCTTTTTTCCACATCTTCTTCCGGCTGCGGCTGTAGTAATGCGCATATCCGGTTGATCTCGTCAGTTCAACGGCGTTTCTGTTTGCGTAGGCCACCATCAGGACTTCACGTGTCCGGATGTCCTGGACGACGACCGGTATCAGGTCATTCGAAAAGTTTAGTTTCAGCATATTATCCTCCGGTAATGATCAACATCAGGATGTATAACAGGTCACCGATTACAAGCGCAGACAACAAACCGGCGGTGATAGGAACGATAAACGGGACACCATACGAGATCCAGATCTTCCCTGCTTTCCTGTACAGTTCGAGTTCCTCACCGTACCGTTCCGGAAACCGTCTGAGATCTTTGGTGTAGACTCTCCCGCCACCCCCGATTATCCCGCCGATCGCTTCGGGGATCGTGTAAAATCTCCTGGATATGATCCCGTCCTCTTCGTTGATATCCTCCATGACATAGCCATACGAATATTCGATCGAGTCCCCATCGACGGGAAAGCCTAAGAAAGGGTACGGAAACGGCGCACGGTTCTTTTTCACCACGTTCATGATATAGATTCCAATTGGTGTGAAAAGATTCAACAGGACGGCATTGACCAGTACTGAAAACGGGAGAAAACCCGT
>DAWO01000058.1:821-3557 GCA_002509485.1 Methanolinea sp. UBA477 | reverse complement strand
GCATCCACCGCCCACTCGAGCACCCCGGAACCCGCGTTCCGGTACCGGGCTGCGCCCTCCATGATCCCGATACAGTACTCCCGCGCCGCTTTATGGAATCCGTGTTCCTGGAGTTTTTTCATCTCTGTGACAGCCTCTTCGACCTCCTCTTCGATCATCCTCCAGGCTTCGTCGCAGATGTCCACGTACCCGTCGCGGGTCCTGCCGGAGTGGGTGTACAGGTCGTCTACATCGAGGGAGTCGAGAGCGGAATATACCGCTTCTGCGATCGCTTCGTGGTCTTTTGCGGCTGCCTGCTTCCGGGCGTATGCCATGACTTTATCGGCGACGCCCGGGACTGTCCGTGCAAGGTTTAACAGGAGGTGCTTTGCCTCGTGATCGGGGATGAGGTCGACGGCAGCGTATACGGGATCGGGGTCAGGTGGTGGACTGGCGATCATATGAGGATTGGATCTCTCGTTCATACTACATCAGGACAGAGGATTGCGTGCGGGTCGACGCTGATGGCATGAGGACGCATGAGACCGGAGCCGGGCCGGGTACATCTGGCACATACCAAAAAAAAATCATGGGACCATACGGTCGCAGGCCTGCTATATGAAAACCGCGAACTGTTTTTCATGCCAGATATCCCATCACCGGGTAGACGTCCTGCCATACCAGGCGTGGCACCGGCAGACACCAGGTACAGGACCGTGTCAGCCAGGTTATCCCGGCACACAGAGCGGGGGTGGGTGGTTCATGGCCCGGATGGCGGGGGGTGAGGAGCAGCAGTCCCTTCCCCGGGGGGCACTGCACATGCTGCCGGACGAACGGGTTGATCCCTGGAGAGACGGAACTTTCTGGAAATGGGCCTCCTCCGTATAGACCGGGGGTCACATAGTGCGATTTTCTTCCCGGTACTCTCCGGCAGGCTGCTCCTTTCCGAACGGGATATCCATACACGCCTGGCCGGGAGATCGTGATGATCGCGGGAGCCGTCGTGGCCGGGGTGAGACCGGGCGCCCTGCCAGGCGTCAATATACTTCTTTATGTGTCCCTATGTCGATCAGGAGCACTATAGTCCTTTTTTCATCGAGAAATGTAAAAACAAGACGATACTGATAGGTGATTCGTAATGACCAGAGACCTTTTAATGAACCACTCAACGAATGCGTTTTTATGGAGGGATGAAAGGGATCCTGCTCAAAAATCGAGATTCTTTTTTCGAATTGTGCCTTGAGACCCGGATGCTGCAAGCTCCATTTTTTATAGATTTTTTTAAATTTATCATCCCATCGTATCTCAATCATTCAGGTCCGCCAGCAGTTCCTTGGCCGAACCACTTTTGCATCGCCCCTCCTGTTCGTTTACCCGTGCCTGCATCGCCCTCTGCGCGATCGCGTTACGCCGTGCATCAACAATCCTGCGGCGGATTATATCCTCGAGGTACTGCTGGTCATCGAGATCGAGTCGATCGATATATTCAAGGACCGAATTCAATGAGACTGTCTCATCCTGCATGATAGTTCCCCACTAGTACTCATGCGATTGTCCTACAAAGGCATTTCGTTTCCCCTGTATCCTGCATGTCCGGCCTTATCCCCGGGTCTTCTTCCCAGTGCTCTCCGTCGGGCCGCTCCTTTCCGAACGGTATATTCATTCACGCCTGGCCGGGGAGATCTTAACCGATGTGGGGGGTGAATGGGACCGACTGCTGCCAGGCGCCACGATCCCTCTCCCAGGCAAGGCCAAGATCCCGATTACGCAATCGTGATCCCCTCTCGCATCACATTTTGTTCGAAACCGGAAAGATCCGGAAAAGGTGTCTGCACCCATCACTTTGACTGATATGTGACTCTCTGTCGCAATCATGACATCAAATGCAATACCGGTCATTGCACGCCATCCCTCCCGGTCATCGCCCTTCCAGAGCACCAGCAGATCGATATCTGAATCCGGACCTGCATCTCCCCGTGCCACCGATCCATAGAGGATGATCCTTTCGATCTCATGAGGGTACCTCTCGTGCGCCAGATGCACAAACTGCCTGATAACGCTTCTGAACTGGCATGATTCGTATGTATGATCCTTCCCTGAATCACTATAAATACTTGCCCGCACGTCCTTTCGACTGGACGGAGAAGATCCCCTACAGAGATCAGTCGCCCGATTTTCGAGGAATATATCATGGGCATGCCTGATCAGCTGGCCCCGGATACGATAGTCTTTTGATTTTATTACCACCGGGAGATCGATATCCGAATCATCAGTCGCCTGGCCCCGGGAAACGATGACCCTCACGATCTGGTGATCGTATTCAGAAATGCAATCGTAAACGGTCTGGATCTTTCCGGGACTCAAACATTGGTACAGCATACATTTCCTCTCACTCCATCAGTTCCCCAGGCAGGGACTCCCGAACCCGGCAGAAGGCCGGACCGGACCTGATCAGTACTGGCGATGGTCATATCGCAAGGTCCTTCTGGAGGACCTGTCTGTACATCGTTGAGCGTTCCGGATAACCTGTCCGAACTGGTCGTCGGGGAGAGACAGGGTCATACCAGGCATACGGGGAGGATATCAGGGACCTCGATGAGCAGATAAAAATGAATCCGGGATTCGCACTCTCGAATGATGGGCGAGAGCTTGATAATTTCAGGCCGGGTGCCGGGGACGAGGGAGAAGATGATTGTATTGAAAGACGATGTTGAAGATTAAAAAGAAGGTGAGTGGGGAAATTCTGATAAAGGAGTG
>DAWO01000058.1:266-724 GCA_002509485.1 Methanolinea sp. UBA477 | reverse complement strand
TCAACAATCACGGGGTGGGAATCGGTACAGATCTTTGACAATTTCACGGCATCCAGCGATTGATACTGGCGATGAGCGGTAAAGATTACCACAGCATCAGCTCCATCGAGAACTGCATCCAGTTCCTGTATGATCTCCACACCGGGATATTCATCCACGTACGGATCATGCACTGCCACATCCGCACCTTCTGCCTGGACTATATTCCGGTAGAATTCCGAAGGAGTGTTCCGTGCATCATCGCTGTTTGCAAGGAATGCCCAACCAAGGATAGCAACATTCGCATCTTCTAATTCTTTCCCCGCCCTCTCAAGAGCTGACCTGGTGAGATTGGCCATGTGCCTGGGCATGAAATCATTGATTCCCCGTGCAAGAGTGTAAAGCGATTCCCTGCCCTCCGGATAATCGAGACTGTCTCCTCCAAGGGTCTTTACTCCTCTCTCCAGGTGGTACGTGTC
>DAWO01000058.1:0-190 GCA_002509485.1 Methanolinea sp. UBA477 | reverse complement strand
GCCAGTTCGTTCACCGCTGCAATCTGGAGGTCCCGGAAGGTGTTTTCGGCGGTCTTTGTCACTTCCGCAGCAGTCGCGGTCATGGGAATGATCTTTCCGCTGGTGAGGATGGGGGAATAGAGCTCGATGGATCTTCTTGTGCTCTCTTCATCGATTCCTCCCACGATGCGGTCATGTTCCCGGATGTTTC
>DAWO01000067.1 GCA_002509485.1 Methanolinea sp. UBA477 | reverse complement strand
GGCGGAACAGGATAATATCAGGGCGTACCGATTCTGGTGAGTCACATTATACCCCGGGGACTCCATTCAGAACAGAATTACAACAGGGCGTACCGATTCTGGTGAGTCTCACATTATGCCCAGGGGGCACCATTCAGAACGGAATTATAACAGGACCCACCGGTTCTGGCAAGGAACATCATGCATTCCCTGGTTACGCTCCATTCCAGGGCGGAACAGGATAATATCAGGGCGTACCGATTCTGGTGAGTCACATTATACCCCGGGGACTCCATTCAGAACAGAAATACATCAGGACCCACCGGTTCCGGTGAATCACATGATACTTCCGAGCTTGTGCTCGAGGAACTCCAGGCCTCTCTTGATATCCTCAAGGTTCTTTCCGCCAGTGAGGATGATCTTTCCTGATGAGAAGAGGAGAGCGACGATCTTCGGGTCCTTGATCCGGTATACCAGTCCGGGGAACTGCTCGGGCTCGTATTCGATATTTTCCAGGTTGAGGGTTATGACGACCTTGTTGAGGTTGATATATTTCCCGAGGTCATATGAGCATACGATATTGGTGATGGCGACACGGGGCTCATCATAGGTCTCCACGCCTGCCTCTTTCATGGACTGGATGATCAGGTCGAGACCATCTTTCAAGGACTGCTTGTCCCTGATACCTGTCAGGACGACCTTTCCGGAAGAGAAGATTAAGGAGGCAATCTTGGGACTTTCGATGCGGAAGACGGCCCCGGGAAATCTTTTCGTATTGAGCTCACAGTTTTTTATCTTGCTGGAGATCTCCACGAGATCAATGGAATCGGCAATAGCCCCGGATGCAACGATATTCTCAATTTTCAGTGTATCGTATCTCTTCTCATCCATTGGATAATACATCTTCCGTGTCGCACTATAATACTAATGGAATATCTTTTTCTTGCCTGATTCCATCCTTGGATACCCGGAAAATAAAAAGACAGATTAAAATTGATTCCCGACAAATTTCATTGGTTTTTCCATGGAAGATACGACCATAGACTTTGATTCATACGACGAGATATACAGGGATTTTCAGATACATGTGCCGAAATATTACAATTTTGGGTTTGACGTGATCGACAGATGGGCAGAGATCGACAGGAACAAGCTGGCCATGATCTGGGTGAACCAGGAGGGACTCGAGAAGAAGTTCTCGTTTCGGGATATGAAAAACCTCTCGAACCAGGCGGCGAATATCCTCCTCAAATACGGAATCCAGAAGGGGGACCGGGTCATGCTCATGCTTCCACGGATCCCTGAATGGTGGATCTTTATCGTTGCATTGATCAAGCTCGGTGCGGTTGTCTGCCCCTGCCCGACGATGCTCACCCCAAAGGATATCGATTACCGGTTGAACGTGGGAAAATTCAAGATGATCATCACCAACCGCGAGAATTCGGCGAAGGTTGACGAGGTGGTGGATGGGTGCCCCTCGCTCACCTGCCGTTTCCTGGTTGACGGTGAGGGCCCGGGGTGGGTCAGTTTCCCAGACGAGCTGGTGTATCCCGCACCGGTATCGCACCGGTCGGTCAGCATGCCGGTGGGAAAGACGCTGGCGACTGATCCCATGCTTATCTACTTCACGTCAGGGACCACCAGGGAGCCGAAGATGGTCCTGCACAACAACGGCTATCCCCTCGGCCACCTCGTCACCGCCGGTCTCTGGCAGACGGTCGGCAAAAACGATGTCCATTTCACCTATTCCGACACCGGTTGGGCGAAGTGTGCATGGGGAAAGATCTTCGGCCAGTGGATCCGGGGAGCGTGCCTCTTCATCTACGACGTGAAGGGAAAGTTCAAGGCGACGGAACTCCTGCCGCTCCTCGAAAAGTACGAGATCAGCACGTTCTGCGTGCCGCCGACGATCTACCGCATGCTGATCCTGGCCGACCTGGAGAAGTTCGACCTCAGAGAGCTTCGCCACTGCGTCAGTGCGGGAGAACCCCTGAATCCCGAGGTGATCCGGGTCTGGGAGGAGGGGACCGGACTCACCATCCATGAGGGCTACGGGCAGACCGAGACCGTCTGCTGCATCGGCACATTCAAGGGAATGAAGAACCGGCCCGGCTCGATGGGAAAACCGGCACCGGGATGGCATATCGAGCTCCACGATGATGACGGAAACATTGTCGGGCTGCACGAGGAGGGAAAGATCGCCGTCGGCCTGAACCCGCGTCCGCCCGGCCTCTTCGTGGAATACCTCGACGACGCTGCCGCAAACACCGAGTCGTTCAGGAACGGGTTCTATTATACCGGTGACAAGGCATTCAGGGACGAGGACGGGTATTACTGGTTCGTCGGCAGGGACGATGACATCATCAAGAGCTCAGGGTACCGGATCGGGCCCTTCGAGGTCGAATCCGCCCTCCTGGAACACCCGGCAGTCCAGGAATCGGCAGTGGTCGGCTCCCCGGATCTCATCAGGGGGACGATAGTCAAGGCCTTCATCGTCTTAAAACCGGGATATGATCCATCTGAGAGACTGGTCAAGGATATACAGAACCATGTCAGGAGTACCACGGCCCCGTACAAGTACCCGAGAGCCGTGGAGTTCGTGAAAGACCTTCCAAAGACGCTCTCAGGCAAGATCAAGAGAAACGAACTCCGGGCCAACGAATTCGCACGGTTCTCCCAGGAAAAGGAGTAATTTTTTCGGCAGGCCCCGTATCCCTGCAGAATATCTCCTTTTTTACCGATTCCCCTGCAAAAAGACAGTTTTATCTCTCAATATCGCGAATATATCTGTTCATATGTCTGCCGCCGAGCACAATATGACAGATTACGAGGAGACGTATCGGAACTTCTCCCTGGATGTCCCCGAGTTCTACAATTTCGGGTTCGATGTCATCGACCGGATAGCCCAGAAAGACCGGAACAGGCTGGCCATGATACACGTCGACCAGGACGGCCGCGAGAGGACCTACACATTCCGGCAGCTGATGAACCTTTCAAATTCGGCTGCCAACATGCTCCTGAAATATGGCATCAAGAAGGGAGACCACGTCATCATCATGCTCCCGAGGGTCCCCGAATGGTGGATCTTCGCCATCGCGTCAATCAAGCTCGGTGCGGTCTTCTGCCCCTGCCCGACGATGCTTACGCCCAAGGATCTCCGGTACCGTATCAACTCGGCAAAGATCAAGATGGTGATCACGGACGAGGAGAACGCAGGCAAGGTCGAGGAGATCTGCAACGACTGCCCGACGCTGGTCTCCCGCCTCGTCGTGGACGCCGAACTTCCCGGGTGGATCAGTTACCCTGTCGAACTCGACTACCCTGCACCGGTCTCCCGGAACCTCGTCAACCTTCCCGGCATGGAGCGGACACGGTCCACCGATCCGCTTGTCATCTACTTCACGTCAGGGACTGCCGGAGAGCCGAAGATGGTCGTCCACAACCAGTCCCTCCCGATGGGCCACATCACCACCGGGGCGTTCTGGCTCGACCTGCGCGAAAACGATCTCCATTTCACGCTGGCAGACACCGGCTGGGCGAAGTCGTCGTGGGGCAAGTTCTTCGGCCCCTGGATACAGGGGGCATGCATCCTGGTGTACGATATCAGGAGCAAATTCAAGGCGACCGAACTGCTGCCGGTCCTCGAGAAGTACGAGGTCACCGTCTTCTGTGCACCGCCGACCGTGTACCGCATGCTGATCCTGGCCGACCTGGAGAAGTTCGACCTGCGTGAACTGCGCCACTGCGTCAGCGCGGGAGAACCCCTGAATCCCGAGGTAATCCGCGTCTGGCAGGAGGGAACCGGTCTCACCATCTACGAGGGCTACGGGCAGACGGAACTTCTCCTGGTGATCGGAACCTTCCCCTGCATGAAGGTGAAGCAGGGCTCCATGGGCCGCCCCTCCCCGGGCTGGCAGATCGAGCTCCACGACGACGACGGACGCCCGGTCCCGCAGGGCGAGGTGGGACGGATCGCCATCCGCGTAAAACCCCGTCCGGTCGGGCTCTTCGACGGGTACCTTTACGACGACGAGGCCAACCGTGAGGCGTTCGTCGGAGATTTTTATTATACTGGCGACAAGGCCTATGTCGACTGTGACGGCTACTTCTGGTTCGTGGGAAGGGACGACGACGTCATCAAGAGCTCGGGCTACCGGATCGGCCCCTTCGAGGTCGAATCCGCCCTCATGGAGCATCCGGCGGTAAAAGAGGCGGCGGTCGTCGGCTCTCCTGACGTGATCAGGGGGATGATTGTCAAGGCCTTTATCGTGCTAAAAGACGGGTTCACCCCGAGCGAGAAGCTCATCAAGGACATCCAGAATTTCGTCAAGAAGACCACTGCCCCCTACAAGTATCCCCGTGCGATCGAGTTCGTCGACGACCTTCCAAAGACCATTTCAGGGAAGATCCGGCGGAACGTGCTCCGGGAACAGGAGCTCGAGCACGGGCAGGCGGATCCGGGAGGGAATTGAAGGGGATGAAACCCAAAATGAAAAATCTCTTCTCTCCAGCCGCTTTATCCTAACGAGAACAGGCGATAACGAATTCTCGAATGTTTTTCTCCCCTTGAGAATTCGACAGATCCCTGATAGAAAGCCCGAACGGATACCACCACACCGATCACCTCCCCTCAGCGAGCAGGCAGGTATCCCGGCCTGAGGCCTCATCCCAATGTTCTTGTGGGGAACGAGAAGATGATCCATCGGATTGAATATCTCAACGAGAAATAAGAGAATACTTATGTTTCAATCAATCATAATCTAAAAAATCCACGAAAGATGCCGGAATCCGTGATATGATTCCTGATGCGATAGTATTTTAAAGTCATTTACAACATACTCCTGGTATACTATGCCTCTTCTTGATAAGAGAATCCCAGTAACCGAAGACACATGGCGGGCAATCGGTGAATTAAAAGCACCTAACCAGACGTATGATCAATTACTTCAGGAAATGATCGATGCAGAGCATGCCCGCCGTTTGACAAGCGATATCAAAAAAATTCGAAGCAAAGGAAAATATCAAAAAATTGAGTTATAATGTTCGAAATTCTGATCGAGGAAGAGGCAAACGCTTTTCTTACAAGCCTTCCTCAAAAAAGTCAGAAAGTAATT
>DAWO01000071.1 GCA_002509485.1 Methanolinea sp. UBA477 | reverse complement strand
GGGGCGGCGAAGTTCGGGGAGATGGTGGCATCGGCGGCAGCCGGCTGGGACTCGGACCACCTGCAAAAGACCCGTCTCTCGGGAGAAGAGGTCAGGATGGAGCCCCGCAACCTGGAGGCGAAATCGCGTGACGTCGTTATCGTGGACGACATAATATCGACGGGGGGGACGCTTGCGAAAGCCACCCAGATGCTGTACGAACAGGGTGCACGGAACGTGTATGCGGTGTGCGTCCACGGGGTGATGACCGGGGGTGCCCACACGCATCTCCTCGCAGCTGGCATACGCGACGTGGTCTGCAGCGACACGATCGAGCGGGGCTGCTCGCGGTACAGCGCCGCACGCGAGATCGTCTCCGGGATAGGCGATGCTCGAAGTTGACGGGTCCGTCCTCGAGGGTGGCGGCCAGATAGTCAGGTCGGCAGTTGCCCTGTCAGCCATCACGGGTATCCCCATCCGGCTTCGGAACATACGCGCAGGACGGGACCGGCCGGGCCTGCGATACCAGCACTGTGCAGCCGTCCGTTCCGTTGCCTCGGTCTGCAACGCACGCGTGGACGGATCCGATGTGGGGGGAGATGCGCTCACGTTCAGCCCGGAGAAGATCGAGAAGAGGAGCATTTCGGTGGATATCGGGACTGCGGGAAGCATTCCGATGGTCCTGCAGGCGTGGCTCCCCGTTGTCCTGGAGTGTGGCGGGGAGATTGTAGCACAGGGGGGGACCGAGGTCCCGTTGAGCCCCACAATCGATTATTTCGAGCGTGTCCTTGGACATGTCATCCGTTCACACGGGGGGAATTTTTTCACAACTATCGTGCAGAGAGGGTATTATCCGCGTGGCGGCGGGATCGTGCGGCTGGTCGTCGAACCGTCAAACATGCGCCCGATCTCCTTCAGCGGCCCTGCTGCGGATTGCGGTATCGTTTCCTGTTCTTCCGGTCTGCCTGATCACGTTACGGCACGGCAGGCCTCATCAGCCGCATCAGTCCTTGAAGGCGAGGGAATAGACGGAATCCCGGTTGAATATGACCGGAGGGACGGCCCGGGGGCAGGCAGCTCCGTTACCGCGTGGGTCGGATGCAGGGGTGCCTGTGCACTGGGAAGGCGCGGGGTTCCCGCGGAGCTGGTTGGGAGTTCGGCTGCGAGAGGTCTCGTCGACGAGCTCCGTCTGCAGGGGGATGTGGACCGGTATCTTGGTGATCAGCTCCTAATCTACCTTGCGCGCCACGGAGGGCAGTATTCCTGTACAGAATACACACTCCATGCACGGACGATGGTCTGGCTCCTGGAAAAGTTTGGGTTATTTGTCGATGTCCATGAGGGGCGTCCGGTGGTGTTTGCCTGTGCGGGCGGTTCTTGATTCCACGGTATTCTTCTGCGATCTCCCGGTCACTGGAGAACTCTACGTTCCGCCGTCGGTCATCTCCGAACTCCGGGACATCCGTGCGAAGAGCCGGTTCGACACGCTTCGTGTGCAAGGGCTCCAGGTGAAGGAGCCCGGTGAAGAATCGCGTACACGATCTGAGGATGCAGCCCGGCGAACCGGCGATCTCCCCGTCCTGTCGGCGGCAGATCTCGACATACTCGCACTTGCGCTCGAAGAAGGCTGCGTGATCGTGACCGACGATTTCGCGGTCCAGAATGTCGCCCTTGAACTGAAGATTGCGGTACTTCCCATCCAGCAGAGGGCTGCAAGGAGGATCAAGTGGCGATTCAGGTGTACAGGGTGCGGCAGGTATTACGACGAGGAGGGCGAGTGCCCTGTCTGCGGTTCGCGGGTAAAAAGAAAACTTAAATAGATGGGTGTAAACCTTTCTCCATGTCATCGCTCGATGACCTGATACAGAAGGCACAGATGCTTCTCTCTGAAGGGCACAGTCCCGGGCAGATCGCAGACGAGCTGTCTCTCTCCATGGAGACTGTCACCTGGCTCCTGACCCAGCAGAAGGGTATGGAGATACCAAAGGATGTCCATATCGACTGGACTGCCGTGAGCGGCCACGCACCGCTGCTCGACGAAATAGCGATGATGATGCTGAAGAGGTATTACATTGCGCTTGATGAGAAGGATGAGACCTCCCCGGAGAAATTCCCGACCGTGATCGTCGGCATTGCGATCTCTGGGATCCCGCTCGCAACGCTCATTGCCGTTGAAGAGGATGTAAAGATCGCCATTTACCACCCTGCAAAGCACAGCACCCAGGACCCCCCCGTCGGATCCATTTCTGGAAACTTTGCACCCATCGGCGGGGAGCGGTGTATCATTGTTGATGATGTCATCACCTCGGGCAACACGATGCATGAAGTTGTGCATTATCTTCGGAGGCATGGTTCAGTGCCGGTGGCCATCTGGGTGATGTTTGACAAGCGCGGTCTTCGCGACGTAGATGGCGTTCCCGTCTATTCTCTCTTTCAGATATCCCGTATCGACTGAGGAGGGTGTCTCCTCCCCCCACTCAATATAGATTAATTTATATAGAAGTTCAATTCCATCTTTTACAACATTGGAGGATATATACCATGCTTGGAGGACAACCAATCATTATTCTTAACGAAAATGTTGAGCGCAACAGGGGTCTTGAGGCCCAGCGCTCCAACATCGCCGCGGCGAAGGCCATTGCCAGTGCAGTACGGACAACTCTCGGACCGCGTGGTATGGACAAGATGCTCGTGGGCGGCACGGGAGACGTGACGATCAGCAACGACGGCGCAACAATTCTTCACGAGATTGCAGTCCAGCACCCTGGTGCCAAGATGGTCATCGAGGTGGCCGAGGCCCAGGACGACGAGGTTGGAGACGGCACGACCACCGCAGTCATCCTTGTCGGTTCGCTCATGGAGAAGGCAGAGGAGATGATCGAGAAGAAGATCCACCCGACGATCATCGGCAAGGGATACCAGCTGGGCATGGAGAAGGCCCTCGAGATTCTGAACGAACTGGCGATTGATATCAAGCCCGATGACCGGGAGATGCTCATCCGGATCGCGGATACCGCAATGACGGGCAAGTCCATCGAGTCGGTGAAGGAGAAGCTGAACGAGATCGTGGTCGATTCGGTGATGATAGTCGCCGAACGCGAGGGCAAAAAGGTGAGCATCGACCAGGACAATGTGATGATCAAGAAGCAGGCTGGTGATACCATGGACGACGCGGAGCTTGTCAGGGGTATTGTCATCGACAAGACACGACTCAGCGAAGATATGCCCCACAAGGTGAAGTCGGCGAAGATCGCGCTTGTCACAAGTCCCCTGGAGATCAAGAAGACCCAGACGAAGGCCAAGATCAGGATCAGCTCGAGCGACCAGGTGAATGCTTTCGGTGTCCAGGAACGCGAGGCACTGAAGAAATATGCCGACGCAGTTATCGCGAGCGGCGCAAACGTTCTCCTGTGCCAGAAGGGAATTGCCGAGGCGGTTGGGTTTTACCTGGCCAAGAGCGGCGTACTGGCCGTTGAAGATGTCCCCGAAAAGGATATGAAATTCGCGGCAAAGGCGCTCAATGCAGAGATGGTGAGCAAGCCTGACGAACTCACGCCCGAGCTGCTCGGGACGGCAAAGTTAGTCGAGCAAGAAGAGGATGCAGAACTCATCAAGATCTCCGGGTGCGAGAACCCGAAGGCTGTCACTATCCTCCTTCGGGGTTCCACAAATTATCTCCTTGACGAGGTTGAGAGAGCAGTGGTCGACGGGACCCGGGTGGTCATGGATGTGATAGAGGACGGCAAGATGCTTGCAGGCGGCGGTTCGGTGGAGACCGAGCTCCTCCTGAGGATCCGCGATTATGCGTCAACCGTCGGCGGGCGTGCGCAGCTTGCAATCGAGAAGTACGCAGAATCGTTCGAGGCGATCCCTATCACGCTCGCGGAGAACTCAGGGTTCAACCCGCTCGACAAGCTGGTGGATCTCAAGAATGCCCATTCGAAGGGCAAGACGCATGCTGGTCTCAATGTCTATGACGGAAAGGTGATCGACATGCTCAAGGCGAAGGTCGTCGAACCCCTCCGCTCCAAGAGACAGTCGGTACAGAGTTCAGCAGAGGCAGCAATCCTGCTGATCCGTGTCGATGACATGATGATCTCCGGCGGCAGGCATTAACGGAAAAACCAGACTTCATTTTTTTCAGCCGCGTGAGCAGGTCGAGACGATCTCCACTTCAGGCTCTTCAATTACCTTGTCCTGTGGAAGTGAGACGCCTTTATAAAAAATAAGGACGATATCCGGATTTATCCCGAGCGAGAGCAGGGCATCCTCATACGTATCACCATCCCGTGCGTCATATACCAGGACTTTGTCTTCCTGGGAGAGCCGAAACGTCACCATCATTCGATACCATTATTGGGAAACGGGAGCAAAATATCTATTCCAACGTGCCGAGGTAGTCTAGTCCGGAAAGGCGGTAGCCTCGAAAGCTACTGGCGCTTGGCGCCTCGGGAGTTCAAATCTCCCCCTCGGCGTTATTTTCATCGTTATCTCTCCCAAAAAGACCATGCCTGTGCCATACCTGCCTTTCCCGGTACCAGGAAAGCTATTATATTCCGGGTGATTAACCCCTGTCCATGAAACGGAAGATATTACTCATATTTTGTATCCTGGCAACAATGCTCCTTCTTGCGGCCGGATGCAGCCAGCCAGTGGTCCAACCGGCGACTCCCACACCCACACAGACGCAGGAGCCGGGGACATCCGTCGCAACCCCTGGTGAGACAATCGGCCCCGAGGTCACGACACCCCCGTACATCGAAGGCCCGATACCGTCCCAGTACGAAGTGACGGTCCAGGTCGACCGGAACACGGTAGCAACCGATCCAACGATCACCATCGAATTCAGGGGCGGAAAGGGCATCAACTTCGTATCCACGCTGGACGTGATGGTCATAACGTCTGATGGAAGAGTGTTGCAGGAGTCACTCTACAAGCCACAGGTGAATGACAAGGTAGTGATGCAGGGTTCGACGGGGACGGACCGGGTCCAGGTCTTCGTGACTCTCGTTACCGGCGACAGATACATGATTAAGGACGAGGAGCATTCCTTCCGCAGATATAACTGAATGCAGGAATACCTATTTTTTTGAATATTTTTTTCCTCTTATTGAAGCGATGATATCGACAGGAGGGGTGCATTGCCCAGCCTCGGGGAGTGTCTTTGTGTATGTTGATTGGGGGGAGGTCCCCTCTGGGGATACCTGGTGAGATGGGTTGACCGGGGATTGTGATGACCCCGGTAGAATCCCTATCGCACTATAGGATGCAACAGTGCTATGACCAACCCGAAGCCATCCGTAGGATGAAGGACAGGTTCATATCAGCCAGCAAGAAGCGTCTTTGTGTATCGTGACCGGGGGTTGCACCCCCGGACCCCCGCATGCGATACCATGTGGGCAGGGTAGATCGGAGATTGTGATGACTCCGGTACAGTCCCTATCGCGTTGTTGGGGACGCCGCAGCGGCGGGGGCAAGCGAAGCGCAGCCCCCAGGAGCGTCGTAGAACGTATGTTGACCTGAGGATTGCAACTCCGTATGCGATGTCATCTAGGCAGGTTAGGCTGCGGATTCTATGAAATTCAGAACCCCTCTACACAGTCCCTATCGCCCTGTTGGGGTTCGCCGCAGCGGCAGTGGCAGGCGAAGTGCAGCCCCGGGGAGTGCCTTTATATGCCAACCTGGGGATTGTACCCCCTGAACCCCCGCAGGCGATACCATGTGGACAGGGTTGACCAAAGATCCAGAACCCCCCTGATACAGTCCTATCGCCCTGTTGGGGTTCGCCGCAGCGGCGGGGGCAGGGCGAAGCGCAGCCCCCAGGAGCGTCGTAGAACGTATGTTGACCTGGGGGATTGCAAATCCGCATGCGATGTCATCTGGGCAGGGTTGGCAAGGGATCCAGAACACTCCCCCGGTACAGTCCCTATCGCGTTGTTGGGGTTCGCCGCAGCGGCAGGGGCAAGCGAAGCGCAGCCCCTGGGAGTGTCT
>DAWO01000137.1 GCA_002509485.1 Methanolinea sp. UBA477 | reverse complement strand
CTGACCGGCTCCAGGGCGGGAATGGGCAGTGAATACGAGGGGTGGGCGGATCTCGTGTATGGCAGTTCGTAAATCTCGTCCAACTCACGGGTGGAGAGCGGACGTTGCGGCCGGTTCTGCACGATCACGTGCTTTGGATGGCGCTGGACTATCGTCCTTCCCCGGAACGGGTCCTGTTCGTGATGATGCAGGGCAAATGCACGCGCAAAGGTGGATTTATCGGCTGATACCTCTGTATAGGAGGGTATCTCGATAACATCGTCCGGTAGATCAGAAACCCACTCCTTCAGCGGAATCCGGCAGACTGTTCCGGCTATATCCACCAGGTCCTTCGGGCTATCGCCACCCGCGAGACGCCTGGCAATCTCAACGACCTGGAGCTCACCCATACCGAATACCAGGAGATCCGCCGGTGCGTCTGCAAGTATCGACTGCCGTACCCTGTCCGACCAGTAGTCATAGTGCGCAAACCGCCTCAGGCTCGCCTCGATCCCGCCTATCACGAGCGTTGTGTGCGGATACAGGGAATGGAGCTTGTCAGCATAGACGATAACTGCGCGGTCCGGCCGTCTCCTGATCCCGCCGGGCGAACAGGCATCGCTGCTCCTGGGTTTCCGGGCTGCCGTGTAATGGCTGACCATCGAGTCGACATTTCCCGCGGATATTGCAAAGAAGAGCCGGGGTTTCCCCAGCCGGCAGAGATCCACCGGAGAGTTCCAGTCAGGCTGTGCAATGACACCCACAGAATACCCGGCATTCCAGAGAACCCTGCCGAGGATTGCTGTCCCGAATGACGGGTGGTCAACGTATGCATCCCCGCTGACGATGATGACGTCAAATTCTTCGACCCCCAGCTGTTGACCCTCCTCCCGGAACATGGGGAGAAAGCCGGGTTGTTTCATCGATCCGATCGTTCCTGCCGGAATGATGGCAATTTGAGACCGGTTTTTTCCTCATGAGTCTTGAAAGCAGCCAATCCGATAAATTCGATGATGAAGACCTCGACGACGATGTATGCCTCTGCGACCTCGCGCAGACAGCCGGTGAGGGAGTCGCGGCCTCTCCCGGCCGATGTATGGATGTGGATGACCGGGCCGTCATTCCCTGGAAATATACTCGCTGTCCCGAAGATCTCCCATCCCCCGTCAAACGCTTCAAAATGCGGACTGGGTGGAAGCACGGCTCTTTCGGGCCCGGTCACAACCCGCCCTTCGGATAGCGCACCCAAAAACTGGGCCATTGCACACTGTATTCCTTTCTTCCTGGAAAAGCTGTTCAGGACAGCGATGAGATCTTCCCCGTGATCCACCCTGACCGTAAACACCCTGCCGACACGCCCTTCTGCATAGTCCATCTTCGCTACTCCTTTCTGTAGATAGGTACCCGGGTGAACCCATAAATCAATGGAAAAGGGGGGAGACCCAGGGATTCATCGGCCGCCGACACCCCCGCCACCGAAACCGCCGCCGCCGCCAAACGAACCGCCGCCGCCGCCACCGAAACCTCCGCCACCACTCGATGGCGCTGCAAAGAGCATTACAGGGGCAAACGTGGATGTCAGTCCAAGTGCCAGGCCTGCCTCGGGAAGACGGATGTCGAGTGCTTTTGTTGCCTTCACCACCTTGTCGCCGACTCCAAGCGCCGTTCCGAAGACCAGCCACTCCCCCCACATCGAGATATCTGAAGGGGCATACTGCCTGATAAGGGCAAGATCCGACAGGAAATATGCAAACGCGTCCCATTGCAGTTTTTCCTTGTAGGCGTCCCCCTTCCACTGACCGAACAGGGTCGAGGGAAAGAGAAATGCGATCCCGGATTGCAGGATCACGACACCCCAGAATACTGCCGATGGAACGAGGAGAATACGAAGCGGTGCAAACAGGATTATCATCATCACCGATATGACACAGAAGGCAGCCCCCACAAACATCAGGGGGAGAATATTGTCACGGCCATCAACGATGTAGTCTGCGATCAACCTCGGGTCGGATCTCTGGGTGACACCTGACAGGGCCTTCTGGTAACGGAGCATTACCGATTCAGCCGATTTATCGGTCTTTGCCCTGGTCGCAAGCATGCTCAGTTCATCCGAGTCAACGACACCGTCGGTCCCCACCTCGCGGAGGAACACAAGGACACGTTCCTCGTATGGATCATCGGAATGGTCCCGGAGGATCCGTATCGTCACCGATTTCCCTTCCGGTTTCTCGATGATCTCGACTATCTTCTTCCGGTGCATGTCCAGGAGTGTCGCGTAGTAGCCGTCCTGGTCGAAGACTGTCGCGTCGCCCTTGAAGAGGAGGTTGACCTGCCAGGGTCTCATCTCTGGATCCGGGATGAAACTGAGATATTTTGGGATTGTGAACGGTTTCTCGCGGCCATACCTGTGGTAGACTGCAAGGAACAAAACCGGCGTGAGTATGACCATGACCGCCCCGAGAAGGTAGAGAATCCACCCAGAATAGAGGGGCACGATATGATACCAGGGATTCGCAGCCCGGGTCTTTCCGGCAACATCGGAAACGAACGCGGGGAANNGTAGTTCCCACCGGTTCTATCGACACGCAGGCCGGGCGGGTGGGGATATATCTCGCGCACAGAGTGTTCCGGGTAGGTGATGGAAAGGTCCCGGTACGGGACGTGCTCGTTCACCAGCCGTATGTTCAGGTGGGCATACTCCTCATCGTATTCCACAGGGGGGTGCAGGTCATACCGGTAGGTGACCGTGTAGGTCCCTGCCTGGAAATACGCGGGATTGTAGATCCCGACCTCGCTCTTCTCTGCCGTTCCTGCGATGAAATTCACGTACCCCGGGTTTTCTGCATCCACCAGGGTCACATCACCACGATAATCCACGACATAGCCGACGACCCCGCTTGGAGCCTCCATTTCCACAAACTCGATGCAGGGGCTCTGGAGGGGGGAGAGCGAGAGGTCGTCCTGCCAGTAACGGTAGAGCATGCGATACCGGCCCGATGATTTCACCTCGTAGGTATATGTCTCCGTCAACGAGCCGTCCGCGGAAAAATCCGCCTCGTAGTGGTCGATGACGAGATCGCCTTCCATCAGGAATCCAACCATCGACATGAAGAGTATCGAGATTATGCCGATAGCAAGGGTTGCGATGACCAGTATTGCAAGTTGCTTCTTTTCGTCCACGGGCATTCCCTTTTAAAACTCGATCTTTGGCGGGGTGCTGATCGCCTCCTCGAATTCGAGGTACGTGAGCTTGGAAAGCCCCATGATTCGTGCAACGATGTTGGAGGGGATGACGTCACAGAGCGTGTTGAACTGCTGGCTTATGTTGTTGTAGGTGTAGCGCTGCCTGGCAATCTCATCTTCCACGCCCCTCACCGCATCCATGAGATTCATTACGGTAGTATTGGTCTTGAGGTCGGGGTAGGCCTCTGCTACGGCAAAAAGCCTCCCAAGAATTGACCTTGACTCCTTCTCGATCTCGTTTAAGTCTCCCGGGCCTGCAGAACCGACACTTGCCCGCATTGCGGTGACTTTTTCAAAGGTCTCCTTCTCGAATTTCGCGTAGCTCTTCACGGATCCAAGCAGCTGGTCTATCATGTCCAGCCGTTTCTTCATTGCCACCCTGATCTGTCCCAGGGCCGCTTCGGAGGCGTTCTTCAGGCTGTAGAACCGGTTGTATATTCCCACAAAGTATACTACAAGTCCGACGAGGACCAGGACCAGAATGCCCCCGACTATCCAGGGTAAGAGATCTCCCAGTGCCATATGTACCTATCATAGAGATGATCTGATTTCTCTTTAACCCAGCGGGTATCCGAAACGGGATCGAAAGATCCAGCTGATCCGGCCTGTGGCGATAACAAGACATTCAGAGAGCAGAAAAGGTTTACATTGCCATTGTTTGTACCATTTTTTGTTGCACGCGTGAATCATGAGAAATCACAGACAATATTTTTTGAAAAAATGATACTTGGAAAGGAACGGGGACAGATCATTACGATACCTGCATGTGCCCCACGACACGCAGTTTTCCTCCCTCAAGGTAATGGAGAAGGACCCGGGCTCCGGGATAAAACACGAGCTCCTTATCGGTTCTGAGGGTCAGTTCCGGTCTTTTCCAGTCACCGGCGTTATCGACGAAAGCCAGGCGCGCCGGGAGAAACTGCAGCCAGTGACCGATATAGATGATCATTCCCTCCTTCAATGGTGACGGCCAGTACTTGATCAGTTCGGCCCGGCCATTGATGGCGGTCGATGATGTCAGTTCGGGGTCCGAAGAGAGTACGAAGCCGCGGTCAAGGTCCTCTGTCTCGATTCCCTTCAGGGCAAGGCCGACACGTTCACCCCTGCAGGCCATATCGGCATCGTCGTCATGGACCTGTATCGATCGAACCTGTGCCGGGTTTCCTGTCGGATGGACCCGGAGTGTCTCATGCCTCCGGATACATCCCCGGGCCACACCACCGAGGACGACCGTTCCGATGCCCTTCACGTTGAAGAAATGGTCGATGGGAACAGAACCCGGGGTGACCTTTTCCGGTCCGGGTGATTCGGACCTGGTCTTCTCTGCCTCTTCAAGAAACATCTCCCGGATCCTGCCCATCTCCTCGTCCATGGTCAGGTAGCGTTCCGCAACAGTACCCCTGATAAGAGGTTCCAGTTCTCCGGCAGAGATATAATTCCGGAGAATGATGACACCCTCAGTAATTCCGGCCAGGTCAAGCATCAGGAGACACTCCCCAAACGTCGGATCCAGGGCATCCACAACAAGGATTGCCTGTTCAGCCATGGAGACGGCAAAGAAGAGTGACGACAGCTTCTCCGGGTACCTGCCCGGTTCGATGAAGGTCACCGTCACATCGTCTCGCTTCAGGTTATAGAACGTGATATCAGAGCTTGTTCCCGCTTTTCCAAGGTCTTTCGCATATCCCGGAGGAGCGATAACCGCCACATTCAGGTTCGGCATACAGATCTGTTTGTGCCTGTTGAAATATCAGGTTTTATGCCTCCTTGCCCTTGTGTGTGGGGAGACTGAATCGAATTGTTATCTGCATACCAGTTCAGTCACCAAACCGCCGCCGGGGCGTCCTCACATATCCCATACCCAATTGCTCAAATTTTGGCTGTGAATCAGCCTCGCGGTATTTTTTCGGTGGCGGCGGTGCGGGCATCGCACATGGGGGTGTGGGGGCGGATAGCCCCCACAAAATGTATCCGGTTCACCAATCCTGCCCGCACCAGGTAGAAAAGAGCCGGTTTTATACAGAACAGCTGGAAAAGAACAGGATAGCGTGTCCCCCGGATGACCGTCACGCGCCCGGGGCTTTGAGTGCTTTCAGCAGATCCAGCTCGCCTGTGACGACCGACGACGACTGTTCGAGCATCAGGTTTACCCGTTCCTTGTTCCCGGCCATGCGGAAATCGGTCCTGATTGCATACACGGGCTTTCCCCGTGCATATGCATACCCCATCTCCCATGACGTTCCGGAATCCGCATCGGCACCGTCGATGACCGCAACGACCGCATCGGCACTCTCAAGAGCCTGGAGATGCGTCCTGAATATTCGAGCGTGCTCATCGAGATCGCGGTGGTGGGTGTCATCGCCAACCTCCTGGGGAAGATAGACATCAAAAAAATGCGATCTCAGGAGCTCGAAGAGCGAGATGTTATAGAGTTTTTCTGCGCGTGAAAAGAGCGGCGCTGCGAGGTAGATCCGGAACCTGGAAAAATCGCCCAGATCGATCGCAGGGATATCCATGAACCGTGAGAGAAAGACGCCCCGTCCCGGTATTTTTGGAGGTCCTCCATTCCTGGTTCCGAAATATGTCATATCCACCCCGCAGGTGGGGGAAGAGTTCACCCCGACGATGCAGAGCGGCGGGCCCCTCGTCCTGATAATCTCGTGAACCTCGGCTTCGAGGTCATCGAGAAGGGAGACAAAATCAGGGGTGTCAAGCCTCTCGAGGTAGGTTCCCGGTTCGCGATCCG
>DAWO01000040.1:1451-6339 GCA_002509485.1 Methanolinea sp. UBA477 | reverse complement strand
CTTCGGTGTCCAGGAAATCAGGGCTAGGAAGTCCACCGGCAAATGAGATGATATCCGGCTGCTCGCATACTTTGAGTATCTCCCGTATCATGGAACGGGGTGTGGCCATGCTTCTTCGGGAGAACCTGAAGTGTGATATGTTATCCATTGAATACTCGCCTTTTCCAGGTACTGGAGAGAACTGTATGAGATAAACGATAATGAATATATCATACCACTGCCCAACAGGTGTGTATTCCCTTCGTTGGCCGCAAGAGAAGAGACTGGGGCGAATCTGTCTCACTGCTCGTGAATCCGGGTCTTTTCCACTCATTTTCGTAACAATGGGATCAGATCCTTCCGGTCGATATCACAATGATTACTACCGCGGTATACCCGGGGAAGGCAGGGAAAGGGATTTGCGGGGGCTCTACAGCAACAGCAATACCAGCGAGAGCGTGACGATCTTTGCCGCCATGCTGCAGCTGTACGAGACTGCGGTGATCTTCAGGCCGAACCGTCCAAAGAGAGATATGTTGAGAGGAAACGTGTAACGGACGTAGATCAGGGTTATGACCATCATGCTCCCGATGAGGAGTGTGACGAGGGCATCCTTCAACACCAGGATTCCAGTTGTCATGAGGGATGCCACAATCGCATACCCTGCATATGATCGGAGAATCTGTGCGACAAGGGCTGTGGAGCTCTCGCCGGGCAGACCGATTGCCCCCAGCAGCGGAGTAAATAACGCCCCGATAATGTCCATTACCCCATAAATGGTGAGGATTGTAAATGCCAAAACAGCAATCACAGTAACCGGGATGATTCGACGAAGCTGCGGCCAGGCCTTTGCAAGACCCGCCATGAATTTTTCACGCGAGAAGGAGATTGTCGTATCCATTGCGGGTTTCCCGCATTGAAATGAAGTGTTCCTTCCCAGTATGAACCGGGTATAGAGCATAGCCCAGAACATCTGCAGGCCGCTTGAAAAGAGGTTTAAAAACACGTGCAGCCCCCCAACCACTGGCCCGAGCAGGACTATGGCTGCCGGCAGATGGACACGAAAGAGTGATTCCCCGAGGACGACGGGAAATGTGCTCATCACCAGGGTGGGGATGATCTCCTCTTTTTCCACCCTGCCGTCATTGTAGAGGCCCGCAAGCATGGCCTTCCCGGCGGTGGGATTGATAAAGATTGCCAGGATCGATGTTGTGGCAGATTCTGACAGGCCCGATATCCTGCAGAGGGGACGGGTGAGACGGGTAAGCCTTGAAAAGATCCCTGTTTCCACGAGCATGCTGGCGAGGATAATTCCTAACGTAAGAAGGATCATTGCCTCTGCCAGGTACAGAAGGAGAAGTTCCAGTGAGGCGGTATCCGCAGGCATCCCATATCCCATCAGATGAAGATGCACTTATGGAGATCGGTCCAATCTGACGCAGATTCCTGCATACGGGTTAATGTAGTCTAAACATGCAATAATCCCCAATGAAACCCACTGGCCAGATATTCATGGAGAGGACCCGTTACGAACATGTGTCGGTCTCTGACCAGTTCATGCAGGTCCCTGCACCACCCCTGGAAAAGCCATATCCTGTGGAGGGAAAGTTCATCGATCTCCCCCCGCCAGGCGATCTATCAGTTCCGCCACTCGACCTCCGCCGGGCAATAGAGGGGAGAAGATCGGTGCGTCATTATTCCAGGGACCCGCTCTCAATCGAAGAACTCGCCTATCTCCTCTGGTGCACACAGGGAATCGTTCACGTTCAGGAACCGTATTATACGTTCAGGAATGTCCCCTCCGCAGGTGGACGACACTCTTTTGAGACATACATCCTGGCAAACCGGATCGAAGGACTGGAACCGGGCATATACCGCTACCTGGCGTTCTCAAACCGGCTTCTCGTGATAGGGGCTGGCCCGGACCTGGCGGACCGGACGATGGCCGCATGCCTTGGCCAGGCTTTTGTCCGGGCATCGGCAGCAACCTTCATGTGGAGCAGTGTCATCTACCGGATGGCCTGGCGTTACGCGGAACGTGCATACCGCCTTGTCCACCTGGATGCCGGGCACGTCTGCCAGAACCTGTACCTCGCCGCCACCCAGCTGGGGTGCGGGACGTGTGCCATGGGTGCGTTCGACGATCAACAGATGGCAGATCTCCTTGGAATAGACGGCATTGACGAATTCGTCATATACTGCGCTGCTGTGGGAAAGCTTGATCGGGAGTAGGACGAGGAGGGAATCGACCTTCCCTGCTCCTGCGTGATGCAGTCAGGAACGCGAGAAAAGAGATTTTATGAGCGATGCTGACCTACTGGAACGTATGCCAACAATCGTCCATTTCGATCTGCCTGCTGATGATCCAGGGCGGGCACGGCAATTTTACGGGGATTTGTTCGGATGGAAATTCATGGAGACCGGATTTCCCGACTTTTCCCTGGTGGAGACGAGAGCCCTGGACGGCAGCCCGGGGGTAGGCGGCGGCCTGGGAAAGAGGGGAGTTCCGGAGCAGCGCATCATGAATTATATCGGGGTCGCATCAATCGATGAATACGTGGAGAGAGTGATATCACTTGGGGGCACGGTAACCTTCAAAAAGACCGCTGTTCCCGGATTCGGATACCTGGCTAACTGCATGGATACAGAAGGCAATGCTTTCGGGCTCTGGCAGGAGGATCCTGCTGCACGGTAGCAGGGGAACAACTCACCGGAAAAGAGATTTGCTGTCCGGATTACCGGACAGCATCCCTCGAGATTACCTATCGATGATGCAGCCTGATTTCAGCCTGCGGACACGTCCTCCGACTTTCGATACCGGGTCGCATCCCAGTTTCACCTGTTGGGCTATCTCCTGTACCAGGGCGGATCCCACGATAACCCCGTCGGCCCCCGAATCGGCATAAGTGCGGATATGCTCGGGCCCTGAAATACCAAAACCCGGGACTACAGGAATACCTGTCCGGTCTTTTACTTCCCGCAGACAGACGAGTGTCTCCCCTGAAATCCCGTCCCGGGTACCGGTCACACCCATGGCTGCAACGAGATAGATGAACCCGCCGGCGGCTGAAAGGATCTTTTCGAGCCGGTCCTTCGATGTCGTACGACTCACAAAGAGTATGGGTTCGATACGGGCGTTCCGTGCCGCAGCAACGAATGGTCCTGATTCTTCCAGTGGAACATCTGCTACCGCAACTCCATCAACGCCTGCATTCGCGGCATCCCGGTAGAACTGCTCGACACCACGCTGAATAACGATGTTTGCATAGGTGAGAACGACCAGTGGTGTCCCTGATCCCTTTCTAATCTCGCTGATGAGTGAGAAAAACCGGTCTGTATTCATTCCCGCATCCAGTGCCCGAGATACGGCCTCCTGCATGACGGGCCCGTCGGCGACCGGGTCTGAATGCGGCATGACCAGTTCGATCATGTCGGCGCCTGCATCGATCATCTCCTGGATTATCCTCATACTGGTCGCATAGTCGGGATCTCCGGCCATCGTGCAGGCGACAAGGAGCGTACCTGATCTCGACCCAAAGAGATCAGCGATGCGTGAAGCGTGATGGTTCACCTGCGTCCCCCCATAAGAGCTGCCACCTGGGCAACGTCCTTGTCACCCCGGCCGGAGAGGTTTATCACCAGTATTCCGTCATCATCGAGATCATCCGCGAGCGTGCGTGCAAGGGCCACCGCATGGGCCGATTCAAGAGCAGGGAGGATGCCTTCTGTACGCGACAGGTAGAAGAAGGAGTCCAGGGCCTCTTCGTCGGTCACCGGCAGGTACGTGACCCTCCCCTCGTCCTTCAGAAAACTGTGTTCCGGGCCGACGCCGGGATAGTCAAGCCCGGCTGAAATGCTGTGCGACTCCAGGATCTGGCCGAACGCGTCCTGGATCAGGTAGGTATAGGTCCCGTGGAGCACTCCCGGTCGTCCACGGCAGAGTGTCGCGCCATGCCGTCCTTTTATGCCCTCTCCACCTGCCTCTGCACCGAAGAGAGCCACATCGTCTTTCAAGAAGGCATGGAACAGACCTATCGCATTCGAGCCGCCACCGACACATGCGACAAGCACATCCGGGAGCCGCTCTTCTTTTTCGAGAATCTGGTCTCTCGTCTCTCTTCCGATTACGGTCTGGAAGTCCCGCACAAGTGCAGGAAACGGGTGGGGGCCCACAACTGATCCGATCAGGTAATGGGTATTTTCCACGTTTGCTACCCAGTCACGCAGAGCTTCGTTTATTGCATCCTTCAGGGTCCGCGACCCTGATCGTACAGGGATGACACGGGCCCCGAGCATCTCCATGCGGGCTACATTCAGCGACTGCCGCCCCATATCCTCCACACCCATGTAGACCTCGACCCGGAGACCTAGCACGGCACCGGCAATGGCCGTGGCAACCCCGTGTTGTCCGGCCCCTGTCTCGGCGATTATCCGCTTCTTACCCATGGCCTTTGCCAGCAGAGCCTGTCCGAGGGCGTTGTTCAGCTTATGGGCACCAGAATGAAGAAGGTCCTCGCGCTTCAGGTATATCCTGCAGCCACAGTCCCGTGACATGTTCCTGCAGAACGTCAGCGGTGTCTCCCTTCCTGCATACTCTTTCAGGTAATATTCCATCTCTGTCTGAAAAGCCCGTGACGGGACGATGGTCGTGTATGCATGTTCGAGCTCTTCAAGCGCACAGATCAGGGTCTCGGGGACATATTGCCCACCATACGCTCCGAAACGAGTGGATCCGGTCATTTTTTTGCCCCCCTGGCAATCCTGATGAAATCTCTCACTTTCCGGGGGTCCTTCTTCCCGGGAAATTCCTCGACACCTGAAGCCACATCCACTGCAAAGGGACGAACACGTTCGATAGACTCTGATACATTCTCCGGGGAAAGGCCACCGGCAAGGACGACCGGGACAT
>DAWO01000040.1:0-1330 GCA_002509485.1 Methanolinea sp. UBA477 | reverse complement strand
GGAGGTCATGACAGAAGACCTGGACGGCGTCGGGCGAGACTTCGTTGAAGATGATCTCCATCTCGTCTTCCGAAGAAGTATGAGTGACGGCAACTTTCCAGACACCTTCACCCGCCGCATCGAATATCTCCCGTGCCTTTGCCGGGGATACCGAGCGGGGTGAGCGGGAGAAGAGCACCACCCCGATTGCGTCCGCCCCGGCAGCGACCGCTACTGTTGCGTCTTCCGGTGTCGTGATGCCACATATTTTTACGCGAATACAAATCCCTCCAGGCGTTTTGACGGGTCTTTTGCCGCCATTATCGAGGAACCTATGAGAAAGCCGTCAACATGCCGGGAGAGGGCCTTCACGTCGCACGGCCACAGTATTCCGCTCTCGGAAACAACTCTCCGTCCGGCCTTCCGCACCAGTGGTGCGAGCCTCCTTGTTGTTGAAAGGTCGATAGACATGTCCTTAAGGTTCCGGTTATTGATCCCGATGAGCTTGGCACCTGTATCCAGGGCCGCCCTCACCTCACCGGCGTTGTGTACCTCAACGAGCGGTTCCAGGCCCAACCTGAACGCAGATCCAACAAATTCGCCGATCCTGTCACCAAGTACCCTGCATATCAGGAGGACTGCATCGGCTCCAAGCGACCTGGTCTCTGCGAGCTGGAGTTCATCGATGATGAAGTCCTTGCGGAGTATGGGAATATCAATACCCGACCTGATAGCAGGGATGATCTCAGTATTGCCCGAGAAGAAGACGGGTTCGGTCACGACCGAGATGGCGCGGCACCCGCCTGCCGCGAGCACTCCCGCACAGGTCACCGGATCGGCACCCGCTTTGATCGGGCCCCTTGACGGTGAGGCGAATTTCAGTTCAGCAATGATAGGATTCTGACCGGGAACACGGTCAAGAGACCGGTAGAGACTGTAATTCGGTTTCTTTTGCCCTGGCCGCGCTGGAAATTCGCCTGGTAATCCGGCAACCCGTGTGGCTGTGGTCTCCAGGATCCGGTCGAGGATCATGTCTCACCTCGTGAATGGCATACCAGCGCTTCCAGTTTCCCATATGCCGCACCGGAACGTATGGATCGTTCTGCAAGCGAGATCCCCTCCTCATGGGTGCCGGCCCTGCCCGCGAGGTAAATCGCGGCACCTGCATTGAGGAGGACCACATCCCGGCAGGGCCCTTCGACATCCTGAAGGATATCCCTGATGATCGCGGCGTTTTCACGGGGAAAACGTCCACGTAGAGAGGCCTGTGGAGAACGGCGGATTCCAAACATCTCAGGGGTGACCATATAACTCCGGATCTCCTCACCCCTGAGTTCTGCCACCAGGGTCT
>DAWO01000148.1 GCA_002509485.1 Methanolinea sp. UBA477 | reverse complement strand
CCCGGGCCCGGGTGATGTAGTCCTCGCCCTGTGTCCCGGTCGTCCTCCCCGACCCAAAGACCGGGAGGGTGAGGACCTGTGCAATCGCTTCCATAACCCCGGGTGGTTTTGGCCAGCTGGTTGCTGCATTGTTCAGGTAGATGATGGGTCTTTCTCCGGCGGACATCTGTTTCAGAAATCTGACCATCATCAGCAAAAAGAGATCGTTTGTCTCCCGAACGTATCGCAGGTGGGCGGAACGGATGGGCCCTGCCTGGGAGTCCCCCTGATTGACCCAAAAGAGGCAGCAGAGTGCGGGGAATCCATGAACGTGCCTCCCGCGGTCTTATAATATTTCAACTTGAATGAGGATACGCTGCGTGCTTCTCCCGCTCCCACAACCCGATCAGGTTCCCTTCACTGTCGATGACGGTGACTAAATTCCCAACGGTATCAAGAGACATTTTCGGGCTCAGGACTTTTCCTCCCAACTTTTCCACCTTTTGTAGTGCTGTGTCAATATCATCAACCACTGCGTACATCAGTATACGGGACGATTGTTCCTTCCGCTGATACAATCCACCCATATTAAGTGTATCTTTTCCGGACTTCCCTGTACTGATATTCCAGTATTCCACCGGAATATCAGGCACCTGGCTGGGGATGAACTCCCAACCGAGAATTTCTGTGTAGAATTTCTTTGCCCGCTTTAGATCATCTGCCGGAAGTTCAAAATACGCTATGTTTGACATAGATCCTGACATAGGTAACAGAAGTCAAATAGGTTACTATCAATTTTTGAACAAAATTCAGATTCGTTGCAGCTTCTCTCTCCACTATCCTGTGCTTTTCGTCATCTACGAAAAGATTGGGAACTACGACATAGTGGACGATTATGTCGGGTCTGGCGCGGCATGGACATGGAAGGAGATACTTCCGCGAACACGGTGATTTACACCCGAAAAACCTATGGATTCGTCCTCACATCGTAGTCTTCGAATTTGACCATAAGAGCGCAAAGTGTCCTTCTTCACAGCAATTTTGTCTCTTCAGGCCGTTTCGGCACCTTGATAACCAGGACCCGAAACATTGATCCACTCCCATTGATCCATCGGTGGGAAATTGGCGTGTTTCGAGCAGAAGGCCGTGCCGGTACTCCTCGCCCTGCTCTCCCCCGGGGTGAAGGCATCACTCTCGGCCCGAAGCTCCCGGCATTCATATCGCCCGCGGTGCTGGATGTTCGTCAAGAGTTCGAACTCAAGCCCAGCACATCGATGCAGGCCGATCGTGCCCGCATGGTCGGGGCCTGAACCCTCGCAAATGGGGAACTTCCCACATCCTCTCATGTTGGGCGACAGGTTAATGAATACGAAGAACAGATGCAGAGACAACGAGTCGAGAAGGAGAGTACTATGCCCCCGCACTGTGATACCAGGGACGGACCCGTCGTGAAGGCTGCAATTAAGGCGCTTGAGACGGGAAATCCAAACCACGTTTTGATCTGGATCCCAAAGGATTCAGAAGAGGAGTTACTGAGAGTGTTTGACAGAGTGCTTCGAGCACGGAAGGCTGGAAAAGAAGCACAGGAAGTTGCTGACGACTGGTTTTTCGAGACTGCGATCCGCCTCCACCGGGCCGGTGAAGGAGCACCCTATACTGGCATGAAACCTGCAGGCCTCAGTGAAGGGCCGGTTGTTCCAAGAGCTGAAAAGGCAATCGAAACTGGCGATCCAAAGCCAACCATTGAATTTATCCTAAAAACCGTGGAAGATGACCTTCATGATCGCTTCCGTCATGTAATGGAGAAGAAGCATTTCGATATCGATGATGTTGCTGCCGGCAGGGAATATGTCGAGAGCTTCATCGGCTGGGTCGTCCACTCCCACCACCTTTACATGTATGTGAAGGGAGGAGGCCATCACGGAGGAGCTGGGTAACAAACTCTGTGAACGTGGATATTTCCACCAGCCTTTCCCCTGGTTAAGGCCCGTTGAGTCCATTACACGCCGTCAAAAAGATCCCATGTGGGAGAACAGAGCAAACCTGCGGAATTGCTCTTTCGAATGAGAATTGGAAAATACTGCACGGGTATGGGAGGGGAAATATGGTAGTGCGCGAATGAAACCCGGGCATCATGTATCATCCGGCGCTGCCCGGTCCCGGGGAGAAGGATGGGATTTTCCCATATTTCTCCCGTATCGCAGAGAGTTTCGGCAACCTTTCAGGCCTGGATAAGAGGAGAATTGAACACCTGGCACAGAGTTAAGAATTATCAACGTGAATGTAAGAGAGGTTATCAAGATGGAATTCAAGACATCCGAAACGACCGATAAACCGGATAAAAAACGCGACGACCTCAAGGGGAAGGTGCTGGTCCTCAAGGACCTCGTGAATTACCAGGACGGGACGGTCGCCAGCCGGATGGTCGTGAACCGGAAGGCAGGAAGCATCACGCTCTTCTCGTTTGACGAGGACGAAGGGCTCTCCGAGCATACCGCCCCGTATGATGCTGTCGTCACCATTCTTGACGGCGAATGCGAGGTCTGGGTCGCGGGAGAGACCTTCCAGTTGAAAGAAGGTGAGACGATCATCTTTCCAGCCAACGCCCCGCATGCACTCTCCGCTATCACCAGGTTCAAGATGATGCTGATCATGATCAGGGATTGATCCAATGGCAGGCGATGAGAAAGACGGGTATTATTGCTCGATCTGTGGAGGGATTCCTCCGGACAGGATCAAGACTAAACGGGTGCTGATAGACGGCAAGGAGACAGGCATCGATCATCTCGATTTCATCTTCGAGAATGTGAAAAAGCTGCAGCTCACCGGTGGTTCTGCAATCTCCGGAGAGATCATGAAACGGGTCAGGGAATTCAACTACGTGCCAACGAAGAAGGAGGCTGTGTATGCAGAAGCACTCCTGAAGGAATACCGCCAGTGGGAGAAGGAAGATGCTTGACCGCTGTCCCGGAGCGGCAAACATCCGGACACCGACCCTGACGATAAAAAAGTGTCCCCGGTGCGGTGAAGAGATCGAGGTCTTCTCAAACGATGTTTCCGTGAAATGCAGCAGGTGCGGTTTCACCGTCTACAATGATATTCTCTCCTGTGTCCAGTGGTGTAAATATGCACGGGAGTGTGTCGGGGAGGAGACGTATCGGAAACTGACGGAGAAGAACCCTGAAACAGATGAATAATTTCCCTGAACTGAACGCCATGAAAAGAAAGATCATTCATATCGACGAGGAGAAGTGTACGGGATGCGGCCAGTGCATCCCCGATTGCCCGGAGGGAGCATTGCAGCTGATCGAGGGAAAAGCACGCCTGGTAAGCGACCTTTTCTGCGACGGCCTTGGTGCCTGCATGGGTACATGCCCTGAAGGAGCGATCACGGTCATTGAACGGGAAGCCGGGGCCTATGACGAGAAGGCCGTCATGGCCAACGTTGTCCCGCTGGGACCAGCGGTTGTCACCGCCCACCTTGAACACCTCCTCGGACATGGAGAGCAGGAGCTGTACACGCAGGCAATTGACTACCTGAATGAGCGCAATATTCCCATACCCCCTCACAGCATTCCCGGACCCCGTCAGGGGCATGCACGGCCAAAGCCCCCATCTTCCCCGGGTTGCCCGGGATTTGCTGCACGTCGCATCTCCAGGCCATCCCGTGAATCGACAGAGCA
>DAWO01000110.1:5397-7649 GCA_002509485.1 Methanolinea sp. UBA477 | reverse complement strand
TCCACCTGCAACACGTCAATAAATAAGTCCGTAAATATTTCCTGTACAGATCCAAATGCCGGGATCTCTCTGGAAACATGGAAAAATAAAACCAGAAACATTATTGATTTGAATAAGGAGATCATATATAAACGATAAATCCCTGGTTTATTGAATGGTGGAATTGAAGTGAATCCTCCCACGGTATCGGTTCTGTTTGTAGATGACGAGCCCCCGGTCCTCGATCTGGTAGAACGGTACATGGAGCGCTGTGGACTATTTGCTATTGATACTGCAGAATCTGCAAAAATTGCCCTCCAGAAGATTCGGGATTCTGACTACGATGCCATCGTCAGCGATTACCAGATGCCCGGGATGGACGGCATAGAATTCTTAAAAAATCTTCGTGCATCAGGGGATAAAACACCCTTTATCATTTTTACCGGAAGAGGCCGTGAAGAGATTGTTATAGAGGCCTATGAGAACGGGGCAGATTTCTATGTCCAGAAAGGCGGTGATCCAACCGCACAGTTCACGGATCTCGAGCGAAAGATTTCCCGGGCAGTGGAACTGCATAGATCGGCGGAGGCGCTCCTGGAGAGCGAGGAGCGGTACCGCAATGTTGTCGAAGACCAGACCGAGTTCATCTGCCGGTTTCTCCCTGACGGGACTCACGTCTTTGTCAACGAGGCATACTGCCGGTATTTCGGACTGGACCGGGACTCGATTATCGGGACCCGGTTCAAGCCTGATATCCACCCCGATGACCGGGCAGATGTGGCCCGCCTCTTTGCCTCCCTGGCACCAGATAATCCCGTCGACAGTGTCGACCAGCGAATAATCATGCCTGACGGGAGGATCCTCTGGCAGAGATGGAGTACCCGGGCGATCTTTGGGGAAGACGGATCTATCCGGGAATACCAGTCTGTCGGTCGGGACATCACCAAGTACAAGGAGATGGAAGAAGCGATCCGGGAGAGTGAAGCATATTATCGTGCAATTTTTGAGAACACGGGAACTGCCTCGATCATCATTGAAGAGGATACAACAATCAGCCTGGTAAATGATGAATTCGCCAAGTTAAGCGGTTATTCGCGGGAGGAGATTGAAGGAAAGAAATCGTGGCCGGAATTTGTAGTCCAGGAAGATGTAGACAGGATGCTTTCACTTCACCAGTTCCGCGGGAAGGATGCGGCAAGTGCAAAAAAACGCTATGAATTCCGTTTCAGAAGGAAGGACGGAGAGATCCGCACCATATCCCTGGCGGCAGACCTTATACCCGGCACACAAAAGAGCATTGCATCGCTCCTTGATATAACAGCATTAAAGGAGACCAAGAAAGATCTCCGGATTGCAAACGAGGAACTGGCAAAGATTAACGATCAGCTCTCCAACCGGAGCCAGGAGCTTCATGCCGCATACGAGCAGCTTGCCGCAAATGAAGAAGAACTCCGCCAGAACTACGATGAACTTGCCGGGAGTGAGAGTCGTATCCGGGAGAGCGAGGAGCGGTATCGGAACGTGGTCGAAGGACAGACAGAGTTTATCTGCCGGTTTCTCCCGGACGGGACACATGTCTTTGTCAACGAGGCGTACTGCCGGTATTTCGGACTGGACCGCGACTCGATCATCGGAACCCGGTTCAAGCCAGAGATTCCCCTGGATGACCGCCGACGCCTGGAAGAACACCTCTCTTCCCTTTCTCCCGACAACCCCGTTGGATCGTTGCGTCACCGGATTGTCATGCCGGACGGCAGCATTCACTGGCTTCGATGGAATGACCTGGCGATTTTTCATGATTCAGGCGAAATTATCGAATACCAGTCGGTTGGCCGCGACATCACCGAGATTGTTGAGATGGAAGAGGCACTCAGCCAAGAACATCAGCAATATTTTACCCTGATAAGACTTCTTCCCGATCCGGTCCTCGCTATTGACCGCAACGGAGTGGTGGTGGCCTGGAACCAGGCGATGGAAGAACTGACCGGGATCTGTGCCGGAGAGATAATCGGAAAAGGCGATCATGCCTATGCAATTCCCTTTTACGGGGAGCGCCGACCGATTCTTATCGACCTGGTGGTGAATCAGAACGAAAGTGTACTCGATCGTGCATATTCAGTCGTTTTACGCGAGAACGGTACATTGGCCGGGGAGACCATTCTCTCCCGGATCCGGGGGGAGAGGAAAGTCCTCTGGGGAAAGGCCACTGCTCTCTATGATGCACATGGAGATTACAACGGCGCCATCGAGGTAATCAGGGACATTACCGGGCG
>DAWO01000110.1:0-5380 GCA_002509485.1 Methanolinea sp. UBA477 | reverse complement strand
CAGAGAGGCTTTCGGGTTATTCGCGAGAGGAAGTTGTCGGCAGGAAAAAGTGGATAGAATTTGTCAGTCCAGCCGACCGCGAGCGTTTGATTGAGATTCACCGGATGCGAGAAGATCATCCCGGGGAGGCGCCAGGGCAATCTGAGTTCCAGATGGTGGACAGGGCAGGGCACAGTCATGATGTTATCCTGGATGTAGGAACAATGCAGGACACCGGAAACTATGTCGCATCCCTTATCGACATCACCACGAGAAAACAGGCGGAGGAGGCGGTTTTGCAGGCACACCACCAGCTCAAGATACTCACTGAGATCACCAGGCACGACATCCTCAACAGCGTCATGGTGGCCGGCATGTACCTTGAACTCTTCGAGGATGCCGATCCGGCTGATCAGAAGAAATACAGAAAAACCATCCACCGGACCTTGAAAAAGATCGAGGACCAGATCAAATTTACCCGTGAATTCCAGGATATGGGGAGGATCCCTCCGAAATGGCAGGAAATCGCTCCCATCATTGACCATTACATATCAACCGAACCGAAATTTGACAAGGTGGATATGCAGGTTGAACTCGGCGGCATTCAGATCTACGCAGACCCGATGCTGCCGATGGTCTTTTCCAATCTTTTAGACAATGCTCTCAATCATGGAGAGGGGATATCCCGCATGTCATTCTCTACCCAAGAGAAGGACGGGAATTTGATTATTGCCTGCGAAGATGATGGAGTCGGTATTCCCACCGAGTATAAAAAGGAAATTTTTGAATCAGGTTTTGGGAAAGATCATGGCTATGGCCTCTACCTGGTCCGCGAGATCCTGAAACTCACCAGGATACGTATCAGGGAAACCGGGACCCCTGGCGAGGGAGCCAGGTTCGAGATCCAGGTACCTGCGGGGGGATGGCGGAGCGGCTAATGTTCTTTGGCTGAAGGATTTCCCGGGGTCTTTGTCCGGCCAAATCCGTCCCAAATTCCAAATTCTTTCCTCAATGACCTGTGACATTTCAACATCTATATCTGAACAGAGATATTTCCTTTATTTGTGACTGAACAACCCGTCCGCCAGAAGATGAATCCCAGGGGCTGATGATCGTGATCATCATCTCTCTCGGGTCATTCATGGCCGGGCTGGATGCGAAGCATCGTGAATATTGCCTTGCCCACGGTATCGAAGGCATTCGGGGTCTCGACCGTCACCGCATCCTGGGTGCTGAATGCATACCTGATCATCCTCGTCAGCCTTCTGCTCGCAGCATCCCGTCTTGGGGACATGAAAGGCTATCGCAAGATCTTCATGGCAGGGTTCGTGATCTTCACTATCGGCTCTGCATTATGCGGGCTTGCCCCCTCAATTACGCTCCTTATTGTCTCGCGTGTGTTCCAGGCGATCGGCGGTGCGGCCATCGCAGCCCTGGGAGCGGTCATGGTCACCAGTTACCTGGCTCCCTCTCTCCGTGACCAGGCGCTCGGGTTTGTGGCCATGTTCACCATGCTCGGAGCAGCCCTCGGGCCGGTGTTCGGGGGATTCCTCACCAGTGCATTCTCGTGGCAGTTCATCTTTTATGTAAACATTCCGGTAGGAATCCTCGCCATGCTGCTCGGCCTGCATTTCCTCCCGCGGCTCGCCCCCGTTTCATCCGGGGCAAAACTGGATATTCCCGGTGTCATCATGGTATTTGCTGCTCTCAGCACACTTATCTATGGGCTGACATCGCTGCAGGGCCCGCTCCCGGTGACCGGCGCAGCATCCCTCGTCGTATCGGTCATATCCTGGGCGGCATTCATATTCAACGAGAGGGGGAAGGCGGATCCTCTCATCAATATCGGCCTCTTCTCCAACCGGGCGTTCTCCCTCCAGAACGCAAGCATCATGCTCATCCAGATGGCCATGGCCGGGACGATGATACTGATGCCGTTCTTCCTGGAACTGGTAAAACATCTCCCGACCGATAACGCGGGAACCATCCTGCTGGCGCTTCCCATCGGCATGATACTCCCCTCCCCTATCGCAGGCAGGTTCTCCGATGTTATCGGGACAAAAAAACCCATCATTATCGGGTTTATTGTCTGTGCAGTGGCCCTTCTCTTTCTCTCCACCTTAAGCCCCCATTCAAGCGTCGGCCACATCGGGATCTACCTCTTCCTCCTTGGTGCTGGCAGCGGTATCGCCTATGCCCCCTTGAACAGTGCCGTCATGGGGGAGTCTCCGCCAAAAGAGAGGGGGGCAGCATCGGGCCTGATCAAGATGATGACCAATCTCGGTTCTTCGCTCGGTGTAGCAATGGTCATGCTTGCCGCTGCTGCGGCTCTCGGACCGAAACTGGCACAGGTCTCCGCCCACACACTCCCAACCGCGGACCTGGCCTATGCGTTCGATATGGCTTTCCTCTTCCTCATGGCCCTTGAGATCGCAGGAGTCGCACTCATGATATTTGTCAGGGAGAGGACGGACGGATACAGCACCGAAGGCGAGCCGGTGTCCGCGTTTTAATTTTTTGCGAGGGACAGGATGACAGAAAAGCTGACGGAGTATGGGAGGATCAAGTCCCGGGTATTCGAGATCCTTGAGGATCCTCCGGGAGGAGACCGGGAGTCCCTGCTCGTCCAGGTGACCATCGGGATGGTGGTCATCCTCAACACGGTCGCGGTGGTGATCTTTACCATCCCTTCGGTAGAGGCCTCCTGGTCTACCCTCCTCAACGCAGTCATCACCTTCTGTCTCGTCGTCTTCGCCATCGAGTATCTTCTCCGTATCTGGTCCTGCACCGATGCCGGGACATGGCAGGAGAGGATGTCTGAGCGATTCCGGTACGCAACGAGTTTTTACCTGATCATCGACCTGCTCTCGATCATACCCTGTTGTTCCCATATTCTTCGCCTCAGACTTTGCCCTCCTCCGGGGGTTCCGCCTCATCTCGATCTTCAAGCTTGGCAGGTATGCCCGAAAATCGAAGTCACTAGCTCTCCTGAAGCGCGTGGTGTTGAAGAAACAGGAAATTTTCACCATCATGGTCTTTTTCCTGGTCTTTGTCATCCTCTTTTTGGCCACTATCATGTACCTCGTGGAAAACCCCGCCCGGCCGGATAAATTTTCGAGCATTCCGGCCGCAATCTGGTGGGCGATGATGACCGTGACCACGGTCGGATATGGTGATATCTATCCGGTCACACCTATAGACTAGGCTTTTGGATCACTGATCACCCTCGCCGGCGTCCTGCTGCTTGCCCTGCCATCTGCAATTCTTGCATCGGGTTTCATCGAGGAGCGCCAGAGAGACAATGAGGTCGGGCACGGGGAGATGGCTGAGCAGATACTGGCTCAATTGGGACGGGCGGCGGATCTGTGGGAAAAAGGCTGATTACCGAGGAAGAATACCAGGAATTGAAATCCCGCATCATATCAGGTTCCGATAAGTGAGGAGATTATCATCCTTGTCTGGATTGTATGGGTGACGATTCTGCAGAGGATGTGACGAGACCCGGACTGTGATCTTCGGATAGACTCAGTACCGGGTCTCTCCAAAACACCCCTTGTTTGATCCGGCATAGAATCCTGAACTTCCCCTCCCATAGATCATGCACCAATTGTCTCTCCCCCTCTTTACCCTGTATTCAACGAGTCTTTTGTAGTATACCCGGTTCCCGTTATGAGATTCTAAAAAAACGACAAAAACAGCTCCAGAGAATCAACGTGAGGCAAATGTTGCCGCTTCGCCCAATGCCAACCTTCTCCTATAACATTTGGTCGCTTAAAATTCGTTTAAAGACGGTGATTTTCGTTATTTGTCGGGTTGGCAACGAGCAGCTGCTAAATCGCATCCCTGCTTTGATCCGGCTGGATGCATAATAGAATGATTGAGCGTCATCTCGGCCCAGCTCATACAATAAGAGGTTTGGCAATGACGAGAGAGACCATGGAACATTGAAACTTCAGAGAAAAGTGCTGCTATGGGGATTCGAACCCCAGTCGTGGGAGTGAGAGTCCCACATGATTGGCCGGACTACACTATAGCAGCAAACTGCTCAACTAAATGGGCGTTGTAGTTACTTAAACCTATTTGATATATCCCGTTCCCGGCGGAAAAGGGCTTCGGAACCGCTGGAATTGAGCGCATGACGGCTGGAAAAATACCCGCTACCCACAACTATATCCCGCATATCCGGCCATAAATATAGGAAAGGGAAATGGCGGGCCTTGAAGAGCAGATAAAGGAACTGGAAGACGAACTCCAGCGGACGCCCTACAACAAGGCCACATCCAAGCATATCGGCCGGGTTAAGGCAAAAATCGCGAAGTTACGGGACGAAGCGGTCAACAGGGCGATGAAATCTGCCGGTGGCGGGGAAGGTTACTCGGTCAGCAAGTCAGGAGATGCCACGGTGGTCCTCGTCGGGTTCCCCTCAACCGGAAAGAGCACGCTTCTGAACCGGATGACCGGAACGGCAAGCGAGGTCGCGGCCTACGCGTTCACCACCCTCACTGTCGTCCCCGGAGCGATGGAATACAAGGGTGCCAGGATACAGATCCTCGATATCCCGGGCCTGATCGCCGGTGCGGCCATCGGGAAAGGACGGGGAAAAGAGGTCATCGGGGTGGTGAGGAGCGCCGATATGATCGTCATCCTTGTCGATGTCTTCAACGCAAGCCATGTCGATGTCCTGATGAAGGAGCTCTACGATGCAGGAATCCGCATCAACCGGCCTCGCCCGGATATCACCATCAAGAAGACATCCCACGGAGGTATCCGGCTGAATGCCGTGGGAACGCTCGATCTCGAGATCGACGAGATACGGACCATCCTCTCTGAGAACAAGATCATGAATGCCAATATCCTGATCAGGGGCGGGGCCTCCCAGGAGGATATCATCGATGCGATGTTTGGAAACAGGGTCTATATCCCGGCGATCGTTGTGGTCAACAAGGTGGATCTGGTGGATCCTTCCGCCAGGAAAGCGATAGAGGACGACATCGCCGAGCGTTTCGGAATGGATCCCATCATGATCTCGGCCCAGACAAAATACAATATCGAGGTATTGAAGGAGGAGATATACCGGAGCCTGGGGTTCATGCGGGTATATTTAAAGCCCCAGAGTGGCCAGGCCGATCTCGAGGAGCCGCTCATCGTCCGGACAGACAGCACCGTCGAGGACGTCTGCCGGAAACTGCACAGGGATTTCGTGGACAGGTTCCGGTATGCCCGCGTCTGGGGTGATTCGGTCAAGCATCCGGGCCAGCGGGTGGGCCTTCCCCACCTGCTTCACGAGGGCGACCTGCTCACCATCATCATCGAGCATTGAAGCAACTCTCATCTTTCGTAATCATCATCCGGGCATTCACATCCGTCCCCGAATCTCGCAACCTGGTGTTTTTCAGGATCT
>DAWO01000062.1:4035-24283 GCA_002509485.1 Methanolinea sp. UBA477 | reverse complement strand
TTAGTATGACAGGGGGGCCGCAGCCCCCCTGAACCCCCGCAGGCGATGTCAGGTGGGCAGGGTGAGACCGGGTTTTTTGAATAATCGGCAATCTCCGGACCACTTCACTTATTGGAAAAATAATGTTGACAGGGGGCCCCGCAGCCCCCCTGGACCCCTTGCAGGCGATGTCGGTGGGCAGGGTGAGACCGTGCCATGAAGATGTCGCAACGGTCTCGCCGGGAGGATATCAGGTGAGAAGGGTGGACCGGGTTATATCCGGAATTATCCGCATTTTTTGGAAGAGTTTTCTATCGTCATTTTCCTTTGATCCGTTATCGATCAGGAGAGATTGTATTATCGCGTTCCCTGCCAACCAAACTCCGGATCAAAAGAAAATAAAAAAATCACCCGGTAAGACTGCTCACCAGGTTTCCTTCGGGGTCATAGAGGTTTGCAGTGTCGCCAGCATCGTCCCACATCTCGTAAGGCCAGTAGAGCCGTGTCGGCGTGATCGTCCCTGATCGCCCGGAATAGATGGTCACGGTTGAATGCGGTCTCAAGGTGAAGGAAAAGATCGATCCGTCTGGATTCGTCCAGTCAATGAACCTGATGTTCTTCCCCTTCGAACTGCTGATCTTCCATCCGGTCATCGGGATACCCTGAGAACCCTGGTTGGTGAGCTTCACGTATTCGCCTGTCACATCAAGTCCGCTGATATAGACCGGGGCTGCAGACGGATCCGGCGGAACAGGAGTAGGGTGCGGGGTCGGGATCGTCCGCGTCCGAATCGTGGAAGGCACATATGGAAACGGTCCATTCAGTCCGCTCCCGCTCCAGCCGGTATTTGATGACGGGAATAAAGTTTCTCCCGTTGAATCGGTGGTGTAGCGAGCGAGACGCTCGAAGAGCCAGTCAGAGAGAGTAGTTTTGCTTGTCGTGTCGGCCGACACCACCTGAACCATGGGGACGAGTGTAAACATGAGGATGACTGCGATGTGGAGCCACGTATTATCCATAGACAGACTCATGTATCTGAAATCGGCGAAATTTTGTTAATAAATGTATTGATGGTCGCGGTTCAATGAATGGCGGCAATGCGATGGATGATTCTGTATTTGAAACATTTTCACCTTCAAGAAACCAGCACAAAATAATGGGCTCCCAAAGTCCGAGGATGAAAATTCGCCCGCCTCTCTACCCTCCAATCCATGCAACGTACATTGCAAGCACTCCCAGAAAGAAATTTAAAAGAAACCAGCCAGACCTTGCAGGTTCTCTCGACCAGGTGATGGGATGACCGGATCTCTTCTGGTTCGCGGTCCAGAACCAGAAACAAAGGCTATGGTTCAGCAGGACGACCCCTGGTATCCATACCGGCTTGTAACCCCAGGAGATGCCAGGAATCAGGCCTGCGCCGGCAATTCCGTATATCCAGGCGATGGCAATATCGGCAACCGCTATCTCGTTATCGTACACCTCATACTACGAATTGATTATCCTTCTCCCGGATACCGATTCTCATGGCGAGGTTCCTGTTCATGATTGATATGGACTGTCCAATCCAGTGAAAATCAAATCCCATGATGAAAACCAGTATCCCCGTGATAATGCTGGCGTATTGGAAGAGATGGTTTATTTTCCTCATCAGCTTATGATTCGTACAGTCTACTCATTGATGCAAAAATTGATGCCTGGGACAGCCAGTCCACGACCTTTGAGAACTATGTCACCCCCGCTTGAGACATCAGCCGACGAGGGTTTTCAAGGATGAACATATTCTGTCAGGGGAGAATCAGCGAAGTACTGATCGCCCTTCCAGGAACTGTACCCTATCCTTTTGATTCATATGGTTTACAAACATGGTCAATGAATGCAAGCGTTGTTGACCGGGGATCGGCAGAATAGTACGAAAAAAGGAGAGCAGACTATAGCGGAAAAGCTGTTCGTATTTCCCCTGGCACCGTTATTTTCTTCGCTTTTTCTTCTGGTTGGCCGCGATCTTCTCTTTCGAAGTCATCTGGGCAGGCTTTGCCTGGGAGTCTTTTCCCTCAGGTCCTGAACCTGGTGTTTCATCCGGGCTCACCTCTTTCCGGCTTCTCCCTTTCGAGGATCCTTTATCTCTCATATCCAACACTTCGTCCGCTCAGAATATATATTCTCTTGAAATTTAGCGATTTTCTGAATATTTCAGGAAATCTCCGCTAACATAGGAACAGGGTATGGAAGCACTGCCACCTCTTTCCCGACGATGGATAGAAGAAATTGGAAATGAGTGGGAACAGGATACGGTAATATCCAGTCGTTGAGTTTCTTTCTTCCTTATCCAAATCCCCTCCTCAATCCTGCATCCCTTGCATATTCAATCGCGTTCCGGTATTCCACGGGAGTAACCGGCCGTGACATGGACCGCTCGACCGGAGATTCCGAGTGCGGCGAGATCTTCCAGCACGGCCTGTACTGGTCCATCACGTTCACGTACGCATCCTTCGAGATGTCATCGGCGATGAACTTCATCACGAGATCGGTTCCTGCCAGGTTTTCCGGGAGGACCAGGTGGCGGACGAGGAGCCCCCGCTTCGCGATACCGTCCACGATCTCGAGATCTCCGACCTGCCGCTGCATCTCGAGCATCGCCGCCTTCATGTAATCAACGTACATGGGAGCGTCGGAGAGCATCACGGCAACGTCGGAATCGCCGTATTTCGCATCCGGCATGTAGATATCGACTATCCCGTCGAGGAGTTCCAGCGTCCCGACCGAATCGTATGTCCCGGTATTGTAGACGAGGGGGATCTTTAAGCCCATTTCTGCCGCGATAGAGACCGCCTGGACAATCTGGGGGACAAAATGTGTCGGGGAGACCAGGTTTATGTTGTGGCATCCCCTGTGCTGGAGCGAGAGCATGATCCCTGCGAGCCGTTCGCATGAGATCTCAGACCCGTAATCGAGCTGGCTGATCGTGTAGTTCTGGCAGAACCGGCACGACATGTTGCACCCCGAGAAAAATATCGTTCCCGAGCCGTGCCTTCCTACAAGGGGCGGCTCCTCGCCAGAATGGGGGCCATAACTCGATACCTTCGGCAGAAAACCGCCCCTGCAGTACCCCGTCTCACCGGCTGTCCGGTCGATCCTGCAGGTCCGGGGGCAGACACGGCAGGGTGAGAGGAGATCCATCGCCATTGCCGCTCGCTCTTTTAACTCTTCCATCTCGAGCAGGCGAAGGTATGACGGACCGGACATTGGAGAGAAGTACTGCCCCCACCTACATCAACCCATCGGCGAATAAACGTCGGACGAACGATCATCTCCTCGTATCTTCCAAAAGGAATAAAGTGATTGGGGACAAGGTGAATATTTACGGCAATTCTGTCGAAAGATCCCAAGGAACAGGTGAAGATGATATGGTCAGGTTAAACGACGAGATGAAGGAGACATTCAAGAAGATCACGCTCTTTCCCGTGGCGACCGCATCTGCGGGCGGAGTGCCGAACGTGACGCCCATCGCATTCGTGTTGCTTGTCGCCGACGATACCGTATGGCTTGCAGACAACTTCATGAAAAAGACGCTTGCAAACGTCACAGAGAACCCGAAAGCAGCGATCTATCTCTGGGAGCCCGAGAGCAAAAAATGCTTCCAGATCAAGGGCGATGTGACCGTGAAGACCCAGGGCCCGGACTACGAGAAGATGAAGACGATGGTCCAGGAGAAGAAGCCCGGGCTTCCCGCAAAGTCCCTCCTCGAGATGAAGATCACCGAGGTCTTCGAGTGCAACCCCGGCCCTGACGCCGGGAAAAAATTGTTGTAATTCTTTATTCTCTCTTTTTCTGATCGACGAGCCGTGCCTGGAGCCCGTAGTACGCAGATACCCCGATCGCGTGGCACTGGTCGATCGAGCTGCTGTCGAACGAGACCAGGTCATCGGAATAGATGCCCTCCTGCGATGAGCGGCCAAGCACCCTGCAGCAGCCCTTGAAGAGCAGGAGATCGACTTTTCCGCACACCCTCTCCTGAGAGGACTCGATGAACGCGTTCAGGTCCCGGTACAGCGGTTCGTGCACGAGCCCCATGTACGCGAGTTCGGACCACCTGTCATCGACGATGTGCTTGAACGAGAGTTCCTGCCTCGTGAGCGTGAGATGCTCGAGGTCTCTATGAGCCGCAAGGATGACCGTCGCCGCCGGGTGCTCGTAGATCTCGCGAGCCTTCAGACCGAGGATCCGGTCTTCGATCATGTTGTTCCTGCCGATGCCATGCCGTCCTGCGATGGTGTTCAACCGTTCGATGAGATCGTAGCCCGGCATCTCCTCCCCGTTCAGCGCGACCGGGATCCCTTTCAAAAACTCGATCTCGATCTTCTCCGGAGTACCGGGAGCATCCTCGAGCGATGCGGTCCATGCATAGATCTCTTCGGGCGGGTGATACGCAGGGTCTTCGAGCCTTCCGCCTTCAATGCTCCGGCTCCAGATGTTTTCGTCGATGCTCCAGGGACGCTCCTTTGCCACCGGGACAGGGATGCCATGCTCCTGGGCGTACTCGATCTCCCACTCCCGCATGAGATTGAGTTCGCGGATGGGTGCGATGACATCGAAACCTGCCATCCGGAATACCACGTCGAACCGGAACTGGTCGTTCCCCTTCCCGGTGCAGCCATGTGCGATCGCCGTCGCTCCCTCGAGCCCTGCAATCTTTGTCACCTCCTCGGCAATCAGCGGCCGTGCAAGGGACGTGCCCATGGGGTACCCCTCGTACGAGCCATTGGCCCTGATTGCTGCGAAGATATAGTCCGTGACGAATCGTTCACGTGCATCGATCGTGAAATGGGCATCGGCGAGCCGTATCCCCTTCTCGGTGACAGTCTGAATCTCTTCGTCACGCTGGCCGACATTGACGGCCACCGTCACGACGCGGTCGTATCCGTACCTCTCCTTCAGGAGCGGAATGCAGATGGAGGTGTCAAGACCCCCTGAATATGCAAGGACAATGGTTCCTTTTCCCATCATTTCCTCCGTTCACTGACTTTTTCTAAAAAAAGCCGGAATGTACTTGAGTAATTGGGGAGGGGAAGGGATAAAAATGATGGGGTTTTCAGCCGCACTCCCATGACAGGCGAAGAGCGAATGATACGGAGGGCCACCGCGAGCGGAACCGGGGAGATCTCCCTGACCCGTTGGATTGGAATTGACCTCAAAATCCGGTAATTTCGGGCCATTTTGAGGGATCCGGAACCGGAACTTATTACAACGATAACCTGTATTAAACTGGTAAAGAGGTTCCAACGAATTTTTGGAGAATTTATTCATGAATAACGATGAAACGCCCGCGATAGTAGTCGAAGTCCGGAATGTCACAAAAATCTTTGGACCGAAACCAGAAAAAGCAAGCCAATTGCTGGAAGAAGGGCGCACAAAAACCGAGATTTTAGAAAAAACCAATCACGTGGTCGCCCTGCAGGACGTCTCCTTCACTGTCCATGAAGGAGAGATCTTTGTACTGATGGGTCTATCGGGCTGTGGAAAATCCACGCTGCTCAGGTGCATAAACCGGCTGATCGACCCCACTTCCGGAGCCATCCTGATCGAGGGAACAGATATCGTCACCATGGATGAGGACGAACTTAAACAGATCAGGAGAGAGAGACTTGGAATGGTCTTCCAGAGTTTTGCATTGCTCCCGCACCGGTCTGTCATGGATAATGTGGCCTTCGGGCTTGAAATACGCGGAATTTCCAGGGAAGAACGATTGAAAACAGCCCAGTCTGCCGTTGAACTGGTGGGTCTCTCCGGCTACGAGCAGAGCATCACGCAGGAACTATCCGGTGGGATGCAGCAGCGGGTTGGCCTGGCCCGTGCGCTGGCAAGCGATCCTGACATCCTGCTCATGGACGAGGCCTTCAGCGCCCTCGATCCCATGATCAGGAGGGACATGCAGGACGAACTCCTGGATATCCAGGACAGGCTCGGAAAGGCGATAATATTCGTGACGCACGACCTGGACGAGGCCCTCAAGCTTGGAGACCGGATCGCTCTTATGAAGGACGGCAGGATCATCCAGGTGGGGACGGCGGAAGATATCCTGACAAACCCGGAGAACGAGTACGTGGAACGGTTCGTCGCCGACGTGGACATCTCGAAAGTCCTGACAGCCGCAGACGTGATGAAGCACCCCGGGCCGACGGTGTATATCAACGACGGCCCCCGGGTCGCACTGCACCTGATGGAAGAGCACGGGCACTCATGTCTCTTCGTGGTCGGCAAAAACAGGAAGCTCGAGGGGGTCGTGACCCTCGATGACGCCATTGAGGCCGTAAAGAAACAGATCCCTATCAGGGATATCATGAAAACCGATATTCAGGTGATCAGCACATCCACCCCCGTATCAGAGGTCATCACCCAGCTTGCAGGCGTTCCGCATCACCTCCCGGTGGTCGACGATTCCGGAAAGATTGCCGGGATCGTGCTTCCAAGCACGGTCATATCGGCACTCGCACGGAAGGAGGGATCCAACGGTGTTGCCTAAGCTGCCGCTGGGCGAGGCGGTCGAATGGCTCGTCGACATGATCGAGCTCTACCTGGGATGGCTTCTTGACGGAATCAGTGACGTCCTGGGCTTCCTTATCGACGCTTTCCAGGACCTCCTCCTCGCTGCACCGCCCCTCGTGACGATCCTGGTATTCGGAGTCATCGTATTTCTCGTCACCAGGCGGGACTGGAAGCTTGCGGTGCTCACCGTTGCAGGGCTCCTCGTGATCTGGAACCTCGAACTCTGGAAGCTCTCCATGGAGACACTTGCACTGGTTGTCTCTGCCACCATTATTGCGCTTCTGATAGGCCTTCCCGTGGGCATTCTCGCCTCGATGTACGATTACCTGGATAGCGGGTTAAGGCCGGTTCTCGATTTCATGCAGACCATGCCATCATTCGTCTACCTGATTCCTGCCGTGATATTCTTCGGGCTCGGAAATGTGCCCGGGGTCGTCGCGACCGTCATCTTCGCCATGCCGCCTGCAATAAGGCTTACAAACCTGGGAATACGCCAGATTCCAAAGGAGTTGAACGAGGTCGCGGATTCGTTCGGGGCGACGACGATGCAGAAACTCATAAAAGTCCAGCTGCCGGTCGCCATGCCGACCATCATGGCCGGGGTGAACCAGTGTATCATGCTCGCCCTCTCGATGACCGTCATCGCCGCGATGATCGGTGCCCTTGGTCTTGGCTACCAGGTCCTCGTGGGTATCCAGCGGGTCGACATCGGAACAGGATTCGAGGCAGGTCTTGCGATCGTTATCATCGCCATCATCCTCGACCGGATAACCCAGAACCTGACCCGTTCGTCGGCATGAGGCAAACACTTTATAAAATGAGATACAAAAAAGGGGTTGGTCAAACTGGCCCTTCTTCTCAATTTCCCAAATTTTGAAGGTGATTTTAAATGTCTGAAAAAAAACTCAAAAAATTATTCATCATGCTGGCAGTCTCCCTTGTCCTCGTCGGCGGCCTCGTGGTATGCGGGTGCACGACGACGGAGGATACCGGCGGGGTTGCCCAGGAAAAGGAGATAACCATCGGGTATGTGACCTGGGATTCTGAAATTGCAAGCACCAACGTGCTCAAGCAGGCCTTCGAGCAGGCCGGATATGATGTTGAACTGGTAGCCGTCGACGTCGGCCCGCTCTACCAGGCGCTCGCCAAGGGAGATGTCGACTGCACGGTATCAGCCTGGCTTCCCGGCACCCATAAAACGTACATGGATACGTACGGCGACGATTTCGTCATGGTCGGAAAGAACCTCGAAGGAGCAAAGATCGGTCTTGTTGTACCGGAGTATGTGACCATCGATTCCATTGAAGATCTGAACGCCGAGAAGGAGAAGTTCGATGGAAAGATCATCGGCATCGAGCCCGGGGCCGGGATAATGAGGTTGACAGAGGATGCCATCGAGGCGTATGGTCTCGACTACACCCTGATCTCGAGCAGCAGCGCAGGCATGGCGGCAGAACTCCGCTCGGCCATCAACGACGGAGACTGGATCGTGGTGACAGGATGGACTCCGCACTGGAAGTTTGCACGCTGGGACCTCAAGTACCTCGAGGACCCGAAAGGGATCTATGGCGGCGATGAGTATATCGCCACGCTGGCCCGTGAGGGTCTTGAGACCGACAAGCCTGAGGCATACACGATCCTTACCCGTTTCTACTGGACTCCGGAAGACATGGAGTTCGTGATGCTTGCCATCGAGGAGGGAAAATCTCCGGAAGTGGCTGCAAAGGAATGGGTTGATGCCAACCAGGACGTCGTGGACGCCTGGATAGCCTGAAAAATATCTCTCTTTTTTGTCCTGTGGCAGGTATCTCCCGGTGGGAGAGTGAACCGTTGTTGTTCTCCGCAATATGAGTTCAGTCACTTCATTTGCCCCTGTACCCATGAACATTTGTATGGTTCAAGGGTTCATTTCCCCAATTCTCAAAGGCAAAACTTGGGTATACAGTGCCGACTCCGGTCCCGGCTGGTGGAACCCCTGCGTCTTGCGGAGGTGGTCAGGCTTCGATTTGGGGGTGCAGGATAGACAAAAAAGCTCCTCCTACAGGTATCTGCCCGAATTACGGGAAAAAAATATCAGTTGGAATGATAGTGTGACAGCGGCTCGATCGTGATCTTCTCGTGGTTCATGGCCTGGATGGCGAGGGCGGCGGCCCGGGCGGCCTGGATGGTGGTGATATACGGGACCCCGTAGTCCACCGCCGCACGCATGATCTGGTAATGGTCCTGGCGTGACTGCTTGTCCATCGGGGTGTTCACGATGAGCCGGATCTCGCCGCGTCGCAGGAGATCGATCACGTTCGGGGACCCCTCCTGCACCTTCCGGATAAGGCTCGCGTCAATTCCTGCCTCGTTTAAGTATTCCACGGTGCCCTGGGTCCCGTAGAGGGAGAGGCCAATCTCCTTGAGCGTCTTGGCGATCGGGATTATCTCTTCTCTCTGTTCGCGGCTGACCGATATGAAGACATTGCCCTTGAGCGGGAGCTCGTTGTCTGCCGAGATGCAGGCCTTGTAGTAGGCCCGGCCGAAGTCATAGTCGATTCCCATCACCTCACCCGTGCTCTTCATCTCGGGGCCGAGCACCGTGTCGACTCCCGGCAGCTTGTTGAAGGGGAGGAGCACCTCCTTGACCGCCACGTGGGATATCGAACGCTCCGAATACCCGAGATCCCGTAATTTCTTTCCGATCATCACCTTGGCGGCGATCTTTGCGAGCGGTATGCCGGTCGCCTTCGAGACGAACGGCACCGTCCTGCTTGCCCGGGGATTCGCCTCGAGGACGTAGACCACGCCGTCTTTTACCGCCAGCTGGATGTTGACGAGCCCTATCACCCCGAGCCCGAGCGAGATCCTCTTCGTGTAGTCCCTGACCCTCTCGAGGATCTCTTCCTGGAGGGACTGCGTGGGGATTACGCATGCCGAGTCGCCGCTGTGGACCCCTGCCTCCTCGATATGCTCCATGATCCCGCCGATGAGCACGTCCTCTCCGTCACAGACGGCATCGACGTCCAGTTCTACGGCGTTCTGGAGGAAGGAATCGATCAGGACCGGGTGGTGCCGGCTCACCCTGACCGCCTCCTTCATGTAGCTCTCGAGCTCGATCTCGTCATGGACGATCTCCATCGCACGGCCGCCGAGCACGTAACTTGGCCGCACCAGGACGGGGTAGCCGATGGCGGCCGCCTTTGCCCTGGCCTCCTCGAGCGAGAACGCCGACGTATTGGGCGGGCTCGGGATATCGATCCTTTCAAGGAGGGCGGCGAACCGGTCCCGGTCCTCGGCGACGTCCATCGAATCGGGGGAGGTCCCGAGGATCTTCGTGGCAAGTCCGAGCCCTGCTATGCTCTCGTGGATGGGGACAGCCAGGTTCACGGCGTTCTGCCCGCCGAACTGGACCATCACGCCGAGATAGTTGTCCTTTTTCAGGATATTGACCACGTCCTCGAGCTGCATTGGCTCGAAGAAGAGACGGTCGGATGTGTCGAAGTCGGTCGAGACGGTCTCGGGATTGTTGTTGACGATATGGACCTCGACCCCTTCCTCCCGGAGAGCCTTCACCGCGTGGACCGTGCAGTAATCGAACTCGATACCCTGGCCGATACGTATCGGCCCTGACCCGAGGATCAACACCTTCTGCCGCTCATCGGCCGTAATCTCGCAGTCCTCCTCCCAGGTCGAGTAGAAGTAGGGGGTCTTTGCCGGGAACTCGGCGGCACAGGTATCGACCATCTTGTATGTCGGGTTTCCGACGATTGCCTCTATCTCCGCAGGCTTCCTGCCGGTGAGCCCGACCAGTTCATCGTTGGTGAACCCAAAGGTCTTCGCATGCCTGATATCCTCCTCGGATGCCTCCCGCCCGAGCCGCTCCTCCATCAAAACGATATTTTTGATCTTTTCGAGGAAGAAGGGGATGATGTTCGTGAGCCCTGCGACCTCGTCCACGGTAAACCCTGCCCTGAAGGCGTCAAAAAGCGTTGCAAACCGCTCATCGGTCGGCCGGGAGAGGATCATCCGGATCTCGCTTGCGTTCGTGTGGAGATAGATATCCGTATCGAGCGATCGCAGTGACTTTTTGAATGCCTCCTCGACAGTGCGCCCGATGGCCATGACCTCGCCGGTGCTCTTCATCGCAGTGGTGAGCGTCCGGTCGGCGTTCTTGAACTTGTCAAACGGCCAGCGTGGGACCTTGACGACGATGTAGTCGATGGCCGGCTCGAACGATGCAGGCGTGCACCCGGTCACGGAGTTCGTGATCTCGTCCAGGTGGAGGCCTATCGCGATCTTTGCTGCAACCCGTGCGATCGGATACCCCGTCGCCTTGGAGGCGAGCGCAGAAGAACGGGAGACGCGGGGGTTCACTTCAATAACCCGGTACTGACCGTTCTGGTACGCGAACTGGATGTTGCATCCGCCCTGCACGTCGAGGGCCCGGATGATCTTGATGGCCGCACTCCGGAGCATCTGGAACTCGTCGTCGCGGAGAGAGAGGATGGGGGCGACGACAACGGATTCGCCGGTATGGATCCCCATGGCGTCGACGTTCTCCATCCCGCAGACGATTATACAGGTATCGGCGGCGTCCCGCATCACCTCGAACTCGATCTCCTTCCAGCCGACGACGCTCTCCTCGATCAGGACCTGGTGGATCCTTGACCGTGTCAGGCCGATCTCGACTATCCGGTCGAGCTCTTCCCTCGTGTGGGCGATACCTCCGCCTGATCCCCCGAGCGTGTATGCCGGGCGGATGATCGCCGGCAGCCCCACGGTCTCCATGGCTTCGTCGAGCTGGTCCATCCGGTTCAGTATCATGCTCTTTGGAACCGGTTCACATATCCGCTCCATGAGAGACCTGAACTTCTCCCGGTCCTCGCCCTGGTAGATGGCCTCGAGCGGGGTTCCGAGGATCTCGACACCCCCGAGGGCCCCCATCTCTGCAAGTTCGGCGGTCATGTTGAGGCCGGTCTGCCCACCCATCCCGGAGAGAATTCCGTCAGGCCTCTCTTTCCTGATGATCTCCGCGATCACATCCGCCCGGATAGGCTCTATGTATATCTCGTCGGCCATCTCCGGGTCGGTCTGGATGGTTGCTGGGTTCGAGTTCACGAGGACGACGGACACGCCCTCCTCCCGCAGGGAACGGCATGCCTGCGATCCAGAGAAGTCGAACTCTGCCGCCTGGCCTATCTGGATGGGGCCAGAACCGATGAGCAGCACCTTTTTTATATGCGGTTTTACCGGCATCTCAGTCAAGCCTCCGGAACATGGTGTCAAAGAACGGTATCTCGGTGTCGAGCGGGCCTCCATGCGCCTCGGGATGGAACTGGACCGTGGTGATGTCGAGGTAGGGCTCTTCGAACCCTTCGAGCGTGCCGTCGTTCACATTTGAGTAGAGTATCCGGGCACTCTCGGGGAGCGTGTCACCTGCCACCGCAAACCCGTGGTTCTGCGTGGTGATGTAGATGCTTCCGTCCTTGTACCTGACCGGCTGGTTGGTGCCCCTGTGCCCGAACTTCATCTTGTACGTCTCTGCTCCCAGGGCAAGGCCGCATATCTGGTTGCCCATGCAGATACCGTATATGGGAAGCGTCCCTGCGAGCTCTTTTACGGCCTGTATGGCGCCTCTCGCATGAAGAGGGTCACCGGGTCCGTTGCTGATGAAGAGGGCGTCGGGACGGCAGCTCTCGATCAGGTCGGGCGGCGAATCGTGGGGGAAGACGTACATGTCCGCATCCCGTTTCCGGAGGCTGATGGCGATGTTCTTCTTCATGCCGAGATCGATGACGGCGATCCTCTTTCCTCTGCCGGCGACATGGTACGGCTCCCTGCAGGATACAGCCGGTATCAGGTCTTTATCGGAGATTTCGGGCACTTTCCGGGCACAATCGACGGCATATTCGCCGTCATCGTCTCCGGTGACGAGCGTACACTTGAGGGTCCCCTGCAGGCGCGTCTTGATGGTGAGCATACGCGTATCCACGCCTTCGATTCCGGACAGCCCGTTCTCCCTGAAGTATTCCGGGAGGGACGGTCCTGTTTCAGGGGAGCCACAGATCTCCCGTGCAACACACCCTTCTGCCCAGACACGGGGATGCTGGAAGTTCTTCTCATCCACGCCGTAGTTCCCGATAGTGGGGAAGGTAAAGAGCAGGATCTGTCCAAAATAGCTTGGATCGGTCAGCGCTTCCATGTACCCTGCCATCTGGGTACTAAAAACCAGTTCGCCTGAAATCTCCCCCTCGACACCGAACCCGCGTCCCCTGACAAAAGTCCCGTCCTCAAGACCCAATACCGCCTTCATGATTCCATATATCATGTGATTGTGAACTTTTAATAGATAGCGGAAATGCACCCGGATCACGTGAATTTCCGGGTGAAGAATCGATTACTATTGATGAATTTTCGAATCTTTCCCCTGCAATCCACATCCCAACCACCGCCGGTTCATGAATGTGTCCCCGGAGGGATTGAATCCCAAATAAGCCTCCCCGCTGTTTTGTGTGGGAGACTGGATCGACATCCCAATTCAGTCACTCACAACCGTCTCCGGGGCGTCCTCACAGAACTCATACCCAATTGCTCAAATTTTGACTGTGAATCTGAAGGTGATGGCAGTTCACCCCGGGTCAAGGGCGAAAAACCTCGCGGTATCTTTTCGGGCGGCGGCGCGGGCATCGCACATGGGTGTATGAGTGCGGAAAAGCCTCCACACAATGTATCCGGTTCGTCAATCCTGCCCACACCGGGTAGCGAAGAGCCCCAAAAATCGTTTCGAATTCACCCAATATTATTTAATACGCCTGAATTCGGAATTGAACCATTTTAATCGGTCTAAATCACGAATAAAAAGGTTTAATGTTGCATACATACAAAAATGTTGCCATGGTTGTTCCGACAAAGGTCTTCTTCACCAAAGGAGTGGGCATACACAAAGACCGCCTTGCTTCATTCGAACTCGCCCTTCGAAAGGCAAAGATAGAGAAATTCAACCTGGTCTATGTATCGAGCATATTCCCGCCAAATTGTAAGATTGTTACCGTTGAGGAGGGGACCGGCATGCTCGAGCCAGGGGACATCACCTACTGCGTGATGGCAAAAAACGATACACGAGAACCGAACAGGCGTATCTCGGCCGCGATCGGTCTGGCTGTCCCGAAGGAGGCCAAGGAGTACGGATACCTCTCTGAACACCACGCGTACGGGGAGACCGCCGAGATAACCGGTGAATATGCCGAGGACCTGGCCGCGACGATGCTTGCAACAACGCTCGGTATCGAGTTCGACATCAACAAGGCCTGGCAGGAGAGGGAACAGATCTACAAGGCCAGCGGGAAGATCTTCAAGACACAGCAGATATGCCAGTCCGCGACCGGCGACAAAAAAGGCCTGTGGACAACCGTGCTTGCGGCTGCAGTATTTATCGTGTGAAATACCCGGGTATTTCTAGATCTCATTCTTCTTTCCGTCGGCGAGCTTGACCACGACTTTTCCGCCGTCCGATGGATAATAGGTGAGGGTCCGACCAACAGAGCCTCCGACGCACTCTGCCTTCAGCGGGATATTTTTTTGTTTCAGGTTCTCTTTGATTGCGGTGATATTTCTCTCGCCGATGTTCAAGTTGCCGGAGAATGTCTTGAACATGGCTGCACCTCCGACCATCTTGGCCACGAGCTGGGTTTTCCTGCATCCCTGCTGGATCAGGCCTGCGACAAGTGCCTCTATTGCCGTATCGGCAAACTTTCCCGGTCTTTTGGTCCGGCCGCCCGAATCCGGGAGCATCACGTGAGCCAGTCCGCCGACTCCCCTCTCCCTGTCATGGATGACCAGGCCAACGCAGGATCCAAGTCCGATCGAGGACATGACCCCCCGTCCCACGGCGAGATCTCCGATACCGACAATGACTACTTCGTTCCGGTCGTTGGGGGTTTTTTCCATCACACAGGCTCCACACATTCAAGGGGTTAACAGCTTGTCAAGCATTTCAAGAATATCGGTCAGCATTGGAGGATTGGGGAGAAGGAAGAGGTTGCTGGTGATCTTATGCTGGTCGCTCTTCAACTCGGTCCGGAAGAGGACAACTTCGTTGATGTCAAAGGTGTCCTGTGCGGTGATGATCGTCTGGAATGCGGCATGAGGCATATCGACGATCAGCGTTGGCGGAGAGGGAAGCATGATCACGTCCAGGAGGCTCGCGGTTGCATCGAGAAACGCGGATACCATGATGTTTCCGATCTCGAGCAGCGCACTCTCATCCATCTCGGTCAGATCGCGATCAAGTTCGGTCATGCCAAGCATCGCATTGGTCAGGCGGATAACCGAGTTCTTGGGAATGTGCAGGAGCACATAGCCGCCCCCCGAGACCTCCCCTGTTATCTGGAAGAGGACGAGAGCAGCGAGCTCGTCGCCGACGTGTTCGTATACCTTCGATATATCTATCAGGTGGATTTCCGGGACATCCATCTCGATATTCGACATCAGCATCGTGGAAAGTGTTGTGGCGGCATGTGCAGCACCAATGTTTCCCAGTTCCCGTAACGCATCACGTTGTGTATGGCTCAAATCCATAATCTTTACATCTCCTTTAGAATTGAATTCACGTCGAGTACAGGCACGACCTCTCCATCGCCGGGAATCGTCACGCCGCTTACACCCCTGCACAGGCCGACAATCGTTGAAAGCGGTTTGATCACCACTTCCTGCTGACCTTCGATCATATCGACTGCAAGCGACCGTTTCCGGTTCTGGTTCTGGAGAACGAGCAGTATCTCGCTCCTCTCCGATCTTCCAAACATATCGTCGAGGCGGTCAAGGGCGAGCACCTCGTCGCGAATGACAATAACCTCCTGCTGACCAACCCTGTGGATCCTCTCTTCAGACAGGCTCGCAACTTCGACGACATTGTTCACAGGGATTGCACATCTCCTGTTGTTTATCCTTACCATCATGACATTGACAATTGCCATGGTGGGAGGCAGCAACAGCTCGAATTTTGTCCCCGTGCCTTCGATTGAATCGACCCTGACGGTTCCTTTCAGCGATTCGATGGAGTTCTTCACCACATCGAGGCCCACACCCCTGCCGCTGACATCCGTGATGACCTCGGCCGTAGAGAACCCGGGGCAGAAAAGGAGTTCGTACGCCTCTTCCCTGGAGAGTGCTTCGGCGGCTTCACTGGTTATCAGACCGGCACGAACAGCCTTTTCTTTGACTTTATCCGCATTGATGCCGCCACCATCATCCTCGATCGTGATGATGACATTGTCGCGGTCTCTCTTCGCTGAAAGCAGAAGTGTGCCTTTTGGCGGTTTTCCGGCAGCGACCCTCTTTTCAGGGATCTCTATTCCATGGTCGATGGCATTGCGGATCAGGTGGAGGAGGGGGTCATTGAGACCATCCATGACACTCCTGTCGAGTTCGGTCTCCCCGCCCTCGATGATGAACTCCACCTCCTTTCCTTCACGGTGTGCAAGGTCACGGACAGTCCGCGGGAACCTGTTGAATGTGTGATTGAGGGGGATCATCCGGATCTTCATCATCAGGTCCTGGAGGTCTGATACCGATCTCTCCACCATGTTCAGGGTCTCATCAAGCTCCTTGATCCGGTATTTTTCTGCGACCTGCGTGATTCGACCGCGGTTGATCACAAGGTCCTCGATCAGGTTCATCATCCTGTCCAGGCGGGTTATATCGACCCGGATATTCTTGATCTCCTTGCTCTGGCCGGACTTCTCCGCTTTTCCACCAGGAGGAGTCTTCTCCGTCTTCTTCTCGTGGACTATTGGTTCGGGAGGGGGTGGGCCTGGGGTTACGACGGTGTCCGTCTCTGTGATCTCAGCCAGGTGGACGTCTGTACCAGAGGTTATTATCTCGAGGGCTTCCCGGCCTGCATCGGAGATGATCTCCACTTCCATGACTCCATTGAAATCCCCGTCCTCGATGATGCTTCTCTCCGGGATAAGGGATTCAATATGGCCGATCTCTTCCAGGTTCGAGAGGGTGATCATGCCTCTCAGGTTCCTGCTGTCGCAGCTGTCTGACAGCTGTATCCTGATGCGGTAGCGATTGGAGGGGAAATTTCCTCCCCCACCGTACGCGTCCTCTTTAGGGATATAATCTGGTTCTGGTCCGGCAGCGGGCACGGAAACCGGTTCGGATGAATCATCTCCACCGGGAATCCAGCTCTTGAGCATCCGGACCTTGTCATCGATGTCAGGGGGAATGCCCTGGCCGCCGGCCTCGATATCATCGAGCATCGCCTCGATGTCATCGACGCCCGCCAGGAGATCGTCAACCAGGTCGGGCCCCACATCAAGGCTCCCGTTCCTGATCTCCTGGAATACGTCCTCCATGGCATGGCAGAGTCGCTCCATTCCTTCGAATCCCATCGAGGCCGACATGCCTTTCAGGGAATGGGCCGACCGGAAGATCTCGCCGATTGCACCTTCGTCGCTCCCTGTCTCCAGGACCAGGAGGTTTTTTACGATATTCTCATGGTTTTCCCTGGATTCGGCGATATACAGTGACCGGTATGCATCAAGTTCCGACATGGCTACCCCTTCATATCAGCAATGAGCTTTGAGATTTCATCTCCCATCCGATCGAGCGGCAGGACCAGGTCGACACAGTTCCTGGCCAGGGCCGAACGGGCCATTCCATATACCAGGCAGTCCTCCTCCCGGCAGATCATGGTCCGTCCACCCTGCTGCTTGATCGCTGCCATCCCCTCTCCCCCGTCATTTCCCATCCCTGACAGGATCACCGAGAGACAGCGTGGGCAAAAGACCGTGGTTGCAGACTGGAAGGTCCTGTCAACCGCCGGCCTGACATTATGGACGGGCGCCGCACGGGAGTGCACGATTCTTCCGCCCGTCTTCTTGTTATCTGCGATAAAAGCAGTGATTATTGAATGAAAACCGGATTTGGAGACGTAGACGTGCCCCGCCTTCAGGGTGTCACCATTCTCGGTCTCCTTGACAGGCATGGAGGAGATCCGGTTCAACCGGGTTGCCAGCGATGCAGTGAACCCTCCTGTTGGCATGTGCTGGGTTATTACCACTGCAGCATCGAGCGGCGCCGGGATCGAGGAGAGAAGCACGTCCAGCATCGGCGGTCCACCTGCAGATGAACCGATCAGCACTGCCTTCTCTGCAACTGCAGTCGACCGGGGCAGATCCTGGTTCCTGTATCTAATCTCCACCAGGTTATGGATCTTGTCCTTGAGAAGCCTGTCCAGCCCCCTCACACCACGGACGTCCTTTGGTTTTAAGAGAAAATCATCGGCACCCAGTTCCATCGCCATCTTCGTCATCTGCCCGCCGGTCGTCGTGAGCGAAGAGAGCATCAGTGTTTTCGGAAAATCTGGTATCTCGGTCTTCTTTTTCAATACCGCAAGGCCGTCCATCTTCGGCATCTCGATGTCGAGCGTCATCACGTCGGGAGACAACTCCCCGATCTTTTTGATGGCGTCGAGCCCGTCATTTGCGGTCCCCACTACGTCGATCTCCGGATCCTTTTCGAGCATATCCTTGAGGATGGTCCGCATGAAGAGCGAATCATCGACGATGAGGATGCGGGTCATTTCAGGAACCAAGGACGTTCTTTATCTCTTCAAGCACCTTTGGGGCCTGGAAGGGCTTGACGATGTATCCTTTCGCCCCGGTCTTGATGGCGAGTTTCACCATCTGTTCCTGTCCGACTGCGGTACACATGACGACTTTTGCATTCGGATCGAATGTTTTTATCCCCTTCAACGCCTCAATTCCGTTGACTTTCGGCATGACGACATCCATCGTGACCAGATCGGGTTTTAATTCCTTGTATTTGGCGATTGCCTCGTCACCATCGCCGGCCTCTCCAACGATATCATGTCCACCGGAAAAGAGTATGTTCTTCAGGAGGGTTCGCATGAAGAGGGTATCATCAACAATTAAAATTTTCCCCATTATGCATCAGGTAATTTGTTGGCAATAAATACATATCTATTTAATGGAAGAAGAAACGCGCCTATTGCGATGGGGGTTTGACGGAATCTGTGATGAACCTGACCCCTTTGGGGGTCAACGTGACTTCTTTCCGGATAAAAACCACTTCTATGAGTCCCAGTTTGAGGAGATTGTCATATACCTTGTCCAGTTCCTTGTGCGAGATGGAGAGCATATTCTCGATCGCATGGGAGTCCATCCCCGAGTAGATGAGCATCCCCACCTGTGCCGAGACCGGGTCGAGTTCGTCTCCGGTCATCTCCATGTCCTTCGTGGCGTCGGCAAGGAAATTCATGAGGATCTGGAGGGTCGAGATAGGGCAGAGGACGTAGCTCACGACCACTTCGCCGTCCTCCAGGTGTTCGATCTTCACCACATCCGCCTGCTTGTTCGTGACTTCCTTCTTGGTGAGTTCAATCCCTGTGACCTCACTTAATGGAACAGAGACCTGCTTGTTCTGGCTGACGAACCAGATACTCGTCTTCAAAACTGCAATCGCCCCTTTCTCCCATGCAGCGTTGGTCGCCATGACACCTCCCCTGACCGCGGGGGACATGAAATATGCCATCAGCCGATACGCGCTGCATGACATGATGATGAACTTTTTCAATGCCTGGAGGACTTTTTCAACGCTCGCAACCTTGAGGACAACGGGTGGTTCGCCTTTCAGGGTTATGAAGAGGACATTCTTCTTCTGTTCCAGGTCGACAACTGATTTGAAGGGGACATTTTTGGAGAACGGTTCGGCGATGGTCATTCCCTCTTTCTGGATATCGATCTTTGATACGACCCAGTTCCCGTCTTTCTCGATTTTTACCGGAACAACTGCCATCCTCTCACATTCTCCCTTCTCGTGTACCTGGTGGTCACTCTTTTCGTCGTGTGATCTTCAGGAGCCCTTCAAGCTCTTTTTCAAGATCGCTTGCAGGGACTTTCACATCCTTTAGATCGCGTAACAGGCTCAGGTTTTCCTCTTTCTTGACTCCCTTTGCCTCGGACCTGAGGGAGGCCATCAGGTCGTCGTCCTGGCGGCTGCCGCTTCCAAACGAGATCATTTCGTCTTCGTCCGACATTGCGGGCATATCCATCTTCACCGGTGCGGCACCCTCCAAAGAGGCTGCTTTGGCAGTTCCTGCACCTGCCGCGGATACGGGGGAAGGCCCTGCTTTTTCAGGAGCCGGTTCTTCCTCTGCCATCTCTTCACCCATGTCGACCGAATTCAGGTCGATATCGCCAAAGTCACCCATATCGTCATCGAGGGAGAGAGCATCTTCTTCTCCGCCGGAATCGTCCAGGACATCCTGGTGGGCTTTCAGGATATCTGTCACTTCATCGTCTTCCTCTTCATCGATGGCGATGGGAGTCTCATCCGCATCAAGATTGATGTCCATCTTTGAATAGTCCGCGGGTTCAACAGGTGACGCACCGGTGTCCATGCCGAAGGCTCCTGCATCCAGGTCCTCGTCGTCAAGGAGCGGAATATCAAGGTCGACATCAAGGTCCTCCATCGAGTCGATCTTGATCGAGTCCTGCGCAAGTTCGCTGAACGGGTCATCGACACCCTTCTTCTTCTTCGCGGGGACTATATCGGGAACTATATCGTCAAGGGAGACGTCAGATTCGCCTGAAACAGATCTGCCAAGCATCTCGTCGATCTTCTTCTGCTTGGCAACCTTCTCCTTCGGGCTTCCCCGTGCTGAACGGAGATCACGCCCCAGCACCGAGAACGCTCCTTTCATGGTGGAGAAAAA
>DAWO01000062.1:1151-3879 GCA_002509485.1 Methanolinea sp. UBA477 | reverse complement strand
ACCGGGATATTGACAAGCATCATGAACGATCCCGCGACGATGATGACCAAGAATAATACGAGTCTCCTGGTTGAATCTTTCATATCATACTCCTTGGAACGTGGGGATACTGAAGAACATACCAACCATTATCGGTGCAAATATATAAATAACCCCCGTTATGGTCAACAATGTGCTGGCAAAGAAATAGAACATGTACCGATCGCCACCCATGACGATCTTTCCGGCGATGATGTTTGAGATGGTGATGATGGTGAGCATGATGATCACGTACATCCCCATCGTCGCCTCCGGGAAGTTGACGAAGAGCTCGACCCCGCCACCGATACCGCCAGCCACGGTTGTGGGATCACTCAGTGCCGCACTCGTATCGAGTGACGTGACCACCGATGCGATCGCCTTCGACATCGTGACCATGATATGGTAGAGGAAGAGGAAGATCCCGACCATCATTGCATGCATGGGGATGAGCAGGATCACGAAACCCATCGCCACGGTATTCCTCTTTTCCCGGAGCAGGACCTGCTCGAGCATCGACGATCCCACGATCTGACCGATAACATCCGGTTTTCCGCCCAGTTCTACCGAATCCCGGAAGATGTTTAAATACTTGTAGATGAGGTTGCTTCCGCACTCCCCGATGAACCTCTCCCAGGTCTCCTTCTCGGCCAGGCCAAGGTTGAGCTTGGAATAGACGCCGTTGATGAAGGGTTCAAGGCTTACAAGTGATTTCCGGTCAATCTCGGAGAGGGCGGTAGTGATGGTTATTCCTTTCCCCCCCATCACCGCACCAAGACTCCTGATGAAGGTCGTGAATTCGGCATCCCGGAGGATGATGTTCCGGTCGTCAAGGTACCCGATTATCCCGAGCGGAAGCAGCATCAGGCCGATCAGGAGCATGACCAGGCCGGCGTTCTGGCTCAATACGCCGAGGATTAAACCCGCTACCACGCTGATGGGGATTACCCGCTTTTCAAGGCGGTGGATCATGGCCTGCTCCTTTGAACCCCTGTCCAGTGAATGTGTCTTGTCATCCGAGGGTACCGAGCGGTACATGGTGACGATGCCGAACAGCGAGATGAAGAGAACGATGAGATACGAACCTGAAAGTGTCTGGTTGATGTCGTCGGGGGCGAAGATCGCCACCGAGATCATGATGATGATCCCGACGAGCGCTCCGGAGAAGAGAAGCGCGATGTATGCGTCGCCCCATTTCTTGAGCATCTCCACTCCCTGTTCGTAGGTGTTTTGAAAGACGCTCCTGGTCGTGCCGAGTTCCCGTGTCAGGAAATCCTCGTCCGGTACTCCCGACTGGATGGAGTTTGCGTACCGGTTCAACATGCTGCGGAGCATGGCATTGGACACCTTCTCGGCAATCGTCGTTAAGGCTTCCACGTAACTGAAATTCCATCTCTTCACGAAGAATTCGATCTTTTCGATATACTTCGTCGCCACGTACTCCTTCCGGGCGGCCGTATATGCGAATATCTCCGGCCTGGTTGCCTGGGCCGTCGTGATGGAGGCCATGTAGGTGATCATGAAGAGCAGGTCGGGCCCCATCCGCTTGTTCTCGGTGACCTTGTCAAGAAAGGACTTTATCGATTTCCCGAGGTCTGCGAATGGGAGCTTGCCTGCATTCTTCTCTCTTATTGACTTTCCGAACCCTTCAAAGCTCATCCAAATCGATCTTTAAGAGACCCTGCTTCTTGACCTTGGTCGTCATGTGGAAGAGGTCGTAGAAGCCTGTGTAACCTGCCTTGTGAAGCCGTTCCAGGATACGCGCTCTCTTCTCGAGTTCCTGGTATATTGCGGCTTTTTTGTATTCGGGAATCCCAAGCATGGTGGCAATCTTGTTCTCAAGCAGGTAGCTCGAGCCCCTGCCAGGGAACTCGAAGAGATCGGTGGCAGGGTTCCAGTGGAACATCTCGACGAAAGAGAACCCCTGGGTCTCGGGGTTGAATCCGACGAGTTCGCTTATGGAGAGTATCCGGCGGACCGTCTCCCCGGTGGGGCGTTTCACCGCACTCTGGATGACGACGATGTTTAAATTGTCCACGTAGGTCTTCGGGATGTTGATGGGATCCCCGACGAGACGCTGGATGAGTTTCTCCACCGATGCGGCATGGAACGTGGAAAGGACGGGGTGGCCGGTCTGCATCGCACTGAATGCGACGGACCCTTCCACACCACGAATCTCTCCGACCAGGATCTGGTTCGGTCTCTGACGGAGAGCTGCCTTCAGGAGGTCGAACATGGTGACATCGGATCCCTCACCTTCGCCCTTCCCTTTCCCTTTCGACACTTCCCTGACCCAGTTCTTGTGCGGGACCTGCAGCTCGGGCGTGTCCTCGATGGTCACGATCTTGTTCTCCGGGGGTATGAAGGTGGTGAACGCGTTCAGGCTCGTGGTCTTTCCGCTGGCAGTCTCACCGCTCATGAAGAGAGACATGCCGTTTTCTATGCAGATCCAGATATATGCCGCCATCAGGTAGTCGCATGTCTTGAACTCGATGAGCTTGAGGATGCTCAAGGGATCGTCCATCGCCTTCCTGATGGTGAAATTGCTTCCTTTCCTGCTGATATCGGTGCTGTACACGATGTTTATACGCGACCCGTCGGGAAGCGTCGCATCGACGATGGGGTTTCGGTAGGTGATCGGGCGCCTTGTCCTCTCTGCGAGCTTTATCACGAAATTGTCGAGCTCGTCGGTGTTGTCCCACCCGACGAC
>DAWO01000062.1:0-1145 GCA_002509485.1 Methanolinea sp. UBA477 | reverse complement strand
ACCGTGATATCCTCGATATACTTGTCATTGATGAACGGTTTTAGGATCCCGACATCGATCTTGTCCCGGACCATCATGTATTCGAGTGCCCGGTACTCCTGGGGGTTGACGATCAGCCTGCCGTCAGGGGTCTGCCGTATGTTGGAGAGTATCGCATCTTTCTTGGGATTTTTCCTGGCGGTGAGATCCTTGTTTAGGAAATCCTTGATCTTGTCTCCCAGTCCCCCCTTACCCCTGTCACCTGAAAGGAGCGCCACCTCCTCGCCCGGTTGCTGGATGTAGCAGGTCTCTCCAATGAGCCTCTTTAAGACGACCGTCCGCTCTTCGTCGGTAACCGGGTCCTCTTCAAGCGCATCCAGAAGATCGATTATCTTGAGTTCCAGGGCTGGTGTCAGGTCCTTTACACTGTGCATGAAGGAAGGGTCGACAGGGATGTAGTAGTTGCGGACGTCGTCCTGGTCATGGAAGATATGGACAAATACCGTGTCATCGGCGGGATAGATGAGGTTTGGCTCCTCTATCGATTTTAGGTCGCGTTTCAGCTCCGAGAAGAAGAGGGGGATACCATACTCGTCGACAGGGAAGATGTGGAGGTACTCGAGCAGGTGGGGGCTCTTCCGTACATATTCCTTTGCATTTACGGGGAGCATCCGGTAAAGGGCGCAGCTCTCGATGTTGTTTACGCAGTCGTTGTCCTCGGTGTTCTCNNTTGCCATCGATATCGGGATGATCTTCATCCCGTAGCCCGGATGGACTTCGAAGCTGACCAGGTTCCCGGTGGTCTTCCGTGCCCCCCTGACCTTGACGACTTCCATCACCATCACGTACTTGTCGCCGATAAGGGCCTTCTTCATGGAGAGGTGGGCGTCGCAGATCGACCTGATCCTGATGAGGGTGTCCTCCTCGAACGCGTAGGTGTGGAGGGTGATGAGTATGGTCTTTCCCTGGTCCACGAGGGTCTTGCAGTTGGTGAGGAAGGTGAGGATCGAGTCCTGTGCGGTGTACTCGGTGAACATGGTGAGAGAGTCGATGATGATGACCTGTGCCGGGCTGCTCCGGATATGGTGGACGATCCTCTCCAGGATGCCTTTCATCTCCTCCTTGCTCCACTTGAACCCGACCATGTGCAGGTGGAAGAGGCGGAC
>DAWO01000142.1:1007-3153 GCA_002509485.1 Methanolinea sp. UBA477 | reverse complement strand
CCCCGCAGCTTTTCTTCAACCGCACGGCCGAGCAGCTCGTCCCGCTTGAACATAATCCTCGAATCGTCGGCCTTATACTGCGCAAGCTTCGTCCGGTAATCCGAGTCCCAGGCCTTCCCCTCCTTTGTCTGGATATGGTAGACCCGGTTCCCCACATCGCTGATCACGCCACGGTCATTGAGTTCCAGAAGGAGATCGGGAACCTTCTTTCGCAGCATCTCGCTCCCGGCAGGGAGATCCGTGACCAGCAGGTCGCATAACGTCTGCGCATTCGCGTTAACCCCGAACGACTCGTCGACATACTGGATGAGGTATATCAGTGCACAGATGCGTGACCTGAGGTTCCCGTCCGGTGTCCCATCATCCTCCTTCTGGATCATCTCGTTGATCTCTTCCGCAAGCAACCCGTTCCGTATCAGGTAAGTGCTCAACTGGTTGAAAATGAAGTCTGCCGGAATGACGCTCCCGATAGGTTCAAGCGCAGTGCTCCGGGAACCCTCATATGCCAGGCGCAACTGCGTGCGTAGCTGCGTACTCATGCCGCCGGTATCAACGGCGTGGAGAATCCTGTCCCACAACCGTTTCCGGGTAGGAAGAAGGGGATAGTCGAGGAGGAGAGCGTCATCGTCCTCCATCTGGTGAGCGAGTTTCGTCCCGCCGAGATGCCTTGAGATCTCCCCGTTCACCTGGTCGAAGACCGACTGCAACGGCTTCTTCATTGATTCCTTCTTGCGCAGCACTGTCTGGTGGAGCACGACATCGACATCCTTCGACTCCAGTTGAACAGGGACCGAAAAGCGTCCCTGGAGTTTCTGGAGCAGAGTGTTTGCCTCGAGGGCCTCCTGCCCGGTCGCGACGACGAGCAACTTCCCCCCGAAACTCTTACAGCAGGCCTCGATGATCTCCTGAAATGCGAGTAGCTGCTTGCTTCCTTCCCCGATAGTCAGGTACTGCTGCACCTCATCGAGCACGAGGAGAACAAGAGGGACCTGTCCCCTGGCAGAACCCTTGAGAAGGAAGACGTCCTTCATCAGACCGATCAGTTCGGCGTTCGTCATCCGGCGATCCGTCATGAACTGATTGCTGAGAAACTCCGTGGCCTGTGGGGTGGATTCGGCGAACTTTGGTTTCAGTTCGAGAAGGGCCTGTGCAAAATGTTCCGAAACGAACGGCAGCTCCATATCCTTCTCTTTCCCGATTGCCCGCAACTTCTCGCGCATGCCGTCGAGGATACCCTCGTGCGCGAGCCAGAGATGTACGCGTGCGATGTCGAGGATGTCGGGCAACCCTGCGGAGCGGAGCACCACCTGGAGCACCGCAAGACGGGGATCGTCCGAATCGCCGCTGGAGAGTGTCCCGGCTGCAGACCAGATACCCCCGGTCCGACGTGCCTCTGTCGTTAACTCTTTCAGGGCTTCTTGTATGTCCGGTGGAAGATTGCAGATCCCGCGGGCAGTGGCCCCGTCGGCAAACCTGAGATCCGACCACAGGAACTCAAGCACCCGAACAAGATGCGATTTACCTGACCCAAAGAAACCGCTCACCCACACTGCGGGTTGTGACCCCTGATCGAGGTTCTGGATATACGATTTGAGGATTCTCTTCAGCCCGTCGTGATAGGACCCTTCACAGACGAAGTGTTCGAGTTCGTAACGTGCGACAGCCCACTGCTTGTCCCCCCTATCCTCTGGAAGCGGCCCTACCCTCGCCACGCCGTCGTTCGGTAGAGCGTAGGTCGTAGGGTCATTGTAGAATACCTCGCGATTTAAGAATTTAAGGGAATTTACTGTCATTAATCCATCTCCTCTGCCTCAATAGGGGTGGCAAGATAGTTCCACCCATCCCGCGCCTTTAACAATCGGTAGTTTTTTCCATCCCGCTCTCCCGGGAAAAAGACCATAAGGCGGCCAGGAATCGGGACGTTCTTCACAATCTCCTCAACAATCTTGCTGACACGTATGATGCCATACAGTGCCCCAATACCGCTGATCGCAACAACAGACGATGAAGTGCTCGATTCGGCCCGGCTCCCAACGTAGTTTAAGAGATGCTCAAGGAAGTTCTTCTCTTCGAATTTTATGAGCCTGGGGTTTCGGTAGTATTTCTCGTGATGCTCGTTGGATGCGAGAAACTGCTCAAAGAGGAA
>DAWO01000142.1:485-921 GCA_002509485.1 Methanolinea sp. UBA477 | reverse complement strand
CTTACTCATAGACCTCTCACCCCGGCAAAGATCTCGGGCGTTAGGGTAATCTCCATCATACCTCCACCCTCGCGATATTTCAGCCACCCGCGCCTCGATGCTAGGTGAATTGAGTTCTGGAGTTCGTGGTTGGTTGCATCGAGCACCCGGACCCAGAGGGAGTCAAAGAGCGTCCGCCCTTTTAACCCGGTCAAAGACGCAATATACAGCGCAAACACGGTTGACACGGCGTGAGACGAGGCTTTCGCTCGATACTTTTCCTGGAGTCCATGGAGATGTCCGGACTGGGTCCACGACGAAAGCAGATTCCGGGTCATCGACTCGACCACTGCCGGGCTGTACACATTTGGAAATGCCTGCTCCAGCCTTGAGGACAACACCTGCTTCTCCACGATCGTGCCAACGGGTAGGGGGAGGACGTAAGATGCAGAGACAC
>DAWO01000142.1:0-386 GCA_002509485.1 Methanolinea sp. UBA477 | reverse complement strand
CAATCACCTTGCTCTTGATTTCATCGAACGAAGCATCTGCGTCTGTTGCACCCAGAAGAGTTGAAATCTCCTTGAACATTATTGTCCGGGCGGTGTGCACTCCGACTCCGTTTAAAAAGCCTGCATCTTCGGGATATTGTGGTTGAGCACTGAAATGATATTGCACATGCTTTAATAACCTTGTTCTCTGATAAAAACGTTAGGGATTGTTTTTAATTCATTTCGGTCGCCCAAGAAACAGTTTAGTGAAAATGTTCACTGTAAGAGAGAGATATCTGCCTGAGAAATTGGCTCTCAGGATCGATCCCAAAAACAAACCTCATATTATGTGAAGTAAATGACTCTATCATATGACCCACTGGATCGCCTCCTCCAACCGGGACAAC
>DAWO01000084.1 GCA_002509485.1 Methanolinea sp. UBA477 | reverse complement strand
GCAGTGGACCGAGATCCCGGTTGCCCGCATTCCGTGCCTCGTGGTGTTGTCAAAGAGATTGAAGAAGACATTCTCGAGCATCGGGTCCCCGTAGATCTCCCTGTCACAGGTGCAGGACACCCTCAAATTCCCGGGTGCGTGCGACCGTACAAGCTCCATCACGCTGAACCATCCGGGAGCCTGGTGACCGAGTTCCTGGTACGCCCGGGTAAACTCGATCTGGCGGGTGATCATCGAGCCTGCAGTATCGATCTTTCGTAAAGCATCGGCGATGACCGATTCCGGGTCGTTCATGAGGGCGAGCTCGGTAAATCCCTTCAGGATGGCGACCTGGTTTGCGACGTCGTGACGGGTGATGCTTGTCAGGAGCCCGATCTTCTCGTTTGCATCCCGGATCGCCCGCTCGGCCCGCCGCAGTTCCGTAATGTCGGATGCGTACAGGTTCACGTACCGCTCGTTCTCGGGCCGGATGGCAGTGACCTCGTATACCCTGCCATACGCATCATCGATCTCCACGAAATAGATACCTTCATCCTCGAGGACCTCCGTGAGGATCTCCTGAATAATCCCGGGTAGTTCGCCTTCGTGATGCTCCAGCGCCTCGAGCCATACCCGTCCCGGTGTGTTCGCATAGAGGAGGGTGCCGTCCGCTGCAAGCCTGATAACAGGATAGGGGTTCTCTTCAGGGAACTGTGCGAGGCTCCTGATCGTCTCCTCTGCACGTTTCCGGTCGGTAATGTCGATGAAACTGACAAGGCTTCCACGTACCTGGCCTTCCCGGCTGGTGACCGGGGTGCCGAAGACCTCGATCCGGACCTCGCTCCCATCCGGCCTCCTGACAACCATATCATCGATATGACTCGATTCGCCTTTCATCCCCCTGACAATCGGCATCTCGCCTGTGGGGTATCGGGTAGAGGTGCCGGCCCTGTATGCCTCATAGACTGCTGCAAGGGTCTCACCCGTCGCATCCGGCAGTGTGCCCCGTCCGAGCAGCCGTGCCGCCTCGCTGTTCGTGACGATCGGTCTGCCTGACGGAGCCTCCACCATGAAGATTCCAATGGGGATCGTATTGAGGAGGGTGGTTAACAGCCGGTTACGGCTCTCGAGTTCGTCTGTCTTCTCCTGCAACTCGCTCTCGATCCGTTTCTGGTCCGTGATATCGCGGGAGACCCCGAGCACCCGTGTGATGGTGCCCTTCGTGTCCCTGACAGGAACGAGCGAGTGATCGAACCAGCGTGTGACTCCTCCAAAGGTGATCGGCCCTGTACTGCGAAGATGCTCTCCTCTCTCAAACACCCTCTCGATCGCCTCCCGCTGGTGGTCCGAAACAGCACCTGGAAAGAGGCTGGAACGTCTGCTCCCGATAATCTCCCGGGGTGATCTTCCGAGTATCTCTGCGGCAGATTTGTTGATATAGGTGACAGTATCGTCCCGGTCGATCATGAAGATGAGGTCATTGGACGCCTCCGAAAGGCTCCGGTAGTAGGCCTCGCTCTCAGTGAGTGCCAGTTCCGCCTTCTTGGTCTCAGTGATGTCCCTGCCGACCGACTGGTACTCCATGATGGTCCCGTCCGGACCGAAGATTGCACGATCACTCCACAAATGCCATCGCCTGGACCCGCCAGGCATGACAATCCGGTGCTCGATGGTGCCGATGGGATGATCGGGAGTCAGGGATTCGAAGAATGCATCCACGCGTCCGGCATCCACCGAAGCTATCTTCGGCCTGAACCGGTGGCCGAGGATCTCCTCGCGGGCAAATCCGAAGTACCTGCAGTAGGCATCGTTTACAAAGACATGCGTGCCGTCAGGGAGAAAACGGGAGATGAACTCGGTCTGGTCTTCGACGACGTTCCGGTACCGCTCCTCGCTCCCTGCGAGGGCTTCTTCAGCCTTTATCCTCGTGATTGCAGCAGATATCTGGGTTGCAATCGTTTCGAGGGCGAACCGTGCGGTTTCAGGGATACCGGTGCGTACATGCGATCCGACGTTCAGGCACCCGATAGTGTGCCCGTCCGCGACTATCGGGATACAGGCAAACGACCGGAACCCCTCCTCCTCCTGGAGCAGAGAGCGGAGCGATTCCAGTTCGGAAAACGGCAGGTAATACGGCTCTCCTCTCATCGCGGTCTGCGCCTGTGGTGACTCCGGGGGATACTGCGAAGCCCGTTTGAGAAAGTCATCACCGAGGTTTCTGGCGAGTATGAGATCGACCGAGCCGTCAACTTCGTCCACCAGGTAGATCCCCCCGGAATCCATACCCGACACCGCGATCGCTGCATCGAGGCACGCCTCCAGGGTCTCCTGCATCCCGCGGGTCTTCTGGAGTGCCAGGCCGAGCTCGAGCTGGGTGTGGATAATCGATTCCTGCACCTTCCGTTCGGTAACATCCCGGAATATGCCCTCGATTCCGAGGATCTCTCCATTATCGCCAAAATGGAGGTGGCTGTTGGTCTCGATGATAACCGGCGTTCCATCCTTCTTCTTCAGTGCTACCTCGTAATTGGTCACCTTCCCCTTGCGGTGGATCTCTTCGACGAGGACGTCCCGCTCACCTGGATTGAGCCAGAACTCTTCCACACTCCTCCCGAGACACTCGGAGGGGTCGTCATACCCGAGGAGATCTGCCCACGACTGGCTCGCCTTCACGAGAGTTCCTTTCGTATCCGTCCGGTAATAGACGTCCTGGATCTGGTTTAGCAGGTTCGTGTACTCCCTGTCGGCCTGGATAAGGCTCATTTCAGCCCTTTTCTGTTCGGTTATATCATTGATGAAGGAGAGAGATGCCAGGCTTCCTGACCATTCCATCCCGGTCGAGTTGATCCTCACCCACCGATCCTCCCCCGATCCCGTGACGATCCTGAACGTGTAGCCGGTGGACGGGTTCTCACCTGTCATTCGCTCCAGGTACCTGTTCATCACCTTTTTCCTATCTTCGGGATGGATGAAATCCGTGAATGGTCTCGAGGTAATCTCTTCTGCCGGGCGGCCGAGCAGGCTGACAAGTGCGGGATTGACATTGACCAGGCGATCTCCCTCTGCCACGAGGATCCCTTCGGTCGCGTTCTCGAAGAGAAGCCGGTAGTTCTGTTCACTCTCGCGGATCGTCTCCTCGGCACGTGTCCGTTCGGTAATATCGATGACGATGCCCCGGGCTCCCACCCTCTCCTGGTTCCTGGTGACAGGCGAAGCATAGATCGAGATGGGAAAGGTGCTGCCATCTCTCCGCTGTGCCATGAACTCACTGCCTGCAGGCAGCAGGAAATTTCCTTCAACCATCCTGACAAAGAGGTCTGATACCCGTTCACGGTCCCCCGGGGCGATTAAATCCGGCACATGCACCCCGTTTTCGAGGTCCTCCACATTGTATCCAAAGGTCTCGAACGCAATGCGGTTTGCATACACCAGTCTTCCGTCTGCACCGGCTTCGAATACGACCTGGGGCAGCAAGTCCGATAGCTCACGGTACCGCTTCTCGCTCTCGTTTAACGCCTGCTCGACCTTCTTTCGATCGGTTATCTCGCGGATCGACTCGATGGCCCCGATAACATTTCCCTGGGTATCATACAGGGGCGAGGCGGTGAACCACAAATCGGCTCCCAGCCCGTCGTTGAAATGGGGAAGGTGGATCTCGGATTTGAGCTTGTTTCCTTCCCGCGTGATTGAAGGGTATTTCGCGGCAGTGGCTGGGTCGTCTTTTATGACAAGATCTATCAGGATTGGGCGTCGTTCATTATAGAACGGGATCGCGTACTCGTAATCACCCTTCCCCACGATATCCTCCGGCTTTACCCCGGTCAGTCTCTCGATCGCCCTGTTCCATGCGATCACCGTGCCCCCGTCATCGATGGCAAAGGTTGCGTCCGGGAGGAAGTTGATGATATCTGCCTCACGTCGCTCGTGCTCCTGGATACTTGCCAGCGCCCGCCTCTGGCCGACAGCCTGTTTCACCTTGTGTGCGAGTTCCGCAAACTGTGAGACTGCATCTCCACCCTTGTGGAGATAAAAGTCTACCCCATCGTTCAAGGCCTGGATGACGACCTCCTCCCTGCCGCGGCCGGTGAATATGATGAACGGGAGATCGCCGAATTGCTCACGCACAGCCTTCAGAAGCTCGATCCCGTTCATCCCGGGCATCTGGTAGTCCGAGATGACGGCATCGTAGTGCTCATTGCCCAGAATCTCGAGTGCCCGTTCCGCAGAAGTGACGGTCCCGACACGGAATTCCTTGTTCCTCTCGAGGAACAGTCTCGCTACCTCGAGGAGATCGGGTTCGTCGTCGACGTACAGGACCGTGATCATGGGCTAATCGTAATTTCAGAATGTGCTCTTTCATATGAAGATGTTTTCCTCGCGGCATTGTGGAGCAGGATCCCGCTGAACCGGGTCGGTGGGGCTCTGAAAGCCCGGTCATTGCACAGGTCGCACGGGTCCTGCGGATCGCAGGGGAGGGGAGCGGTCCGGCATGGATGATGGGTATTTCCGTTTCATTCCGGGTTGCTGCGCCGTTCCCAAAAACCACTCTGCATGCAGGTATGAACTCACACCCCTTCCGCCGGCAGTTTCGGAAGCCTGTCCCTGAAATGCCATAAGACGAGTGCAAGGCCGACGTAAAAGGCTGCCGCGAACCACCCGAACTCCCCGAGCATCATCTCTCCCGCATCTGTCATCACCGTCATCGCCGGGTAGACCTGCTGGATGAAATAGTTCCAGAAACCATGGAAGAGGACGGCAACCCAGACGCTTCCCGAGATGATCCTGAGCCATGCGATGACGAGCCCGGCACCCATCACCGACGGGACAAAGACCGCGAGCGAGTACCAGACAGACCCGGTTCCATGGTATGTCCCAAAGAGTATCAACGGGATATGTCAGGCAGTCCAGATGGCGCCTGAAAGGAGAGCGAGCCGTGTGAAGCCCATGAACCGGGCAAGTTCCGGCACGAGAAGCCCCCGCCACCCGAACTCCTCGCCGGCGGCCGCAAAGCACTCGAAGGCGACGGCTGCCAGGAAAGCGGGGATGAACGAGACCGAGAATATGGCTGCGGCGCTGTCGGGATCGAATGGGGCGATCCCGGTGAGCCATCCCGTCCCGAACATGAAGAGGCCTGCGGCTACCGGGATGAGGACCCCGGCTGCCAGCCAGACCGGCTTTCCGGGCCTGGTTCCAAACCCTTTCAGGTTGCGCTGATACAGGAGCCTGGTGATGACCGCTGCCGTTGCCGGGCACCACATCGCCCCGATTGCATACCAGAAGAATGCCCCCGCGTTCTCCGCGACCTGGGGAGTCTTCATGGTCAGGTACCAGAAGACGCCCGAGAAGATGAACACGAGAATGAGAAAGGTGATGACCATCTTTCTCGGGTCGGTTGCCGGGTGCTCTGTGCCGGTATCCATGAGAGAGTTCCTGGCGTAATACAGGATAAATCCATCCATTTTTCTGCCTCCTCGCTGTTTTTTGGGGGAGACGAAATCGAAATACCGATTCAGTCACTCACAACCGCCGCCGGGGCGTCCTCACAGAACTCATAGTGACTGTGAATCAGCCTCGCGGTATTTTTTCGGGCTGCGGCGCGGGCATCGCACATGGGGGTGTGGATGCGGAAAAGCCCCCAACACAATGTATACGGTTTTATCAATCCTGCCCACACCAGGTAGAAAAGAGCCATTTTGTCGCGTGTTTCAGAAAAAACAGACACAATATGTATAAAAAAAGTATTCATACAAACATGATTATATGAAAAGTATGAATTGTGTGATATATCATGTTTGATGAAGACCCCGAGGGAAAGCACATCTTCGGGACGGTCCGGGTGGGCGAGCGGGGCCAGATCGTCATACCAAAGAAAGCCCGGGAGATCTTCTCTATCCAGCCGGGCGACACGCTGCTCGTTGTCGGGGACGAGAAGCGGGGGATCGCCATCGTGAAGGCCGACACCTTCAAGGCCATGGCAAAGAGGCTCTTTTGCATATTTGACCAGGAACCCGTGGAGGATCCGGAAGACTGACTGCCAGGGGATGGAATCTGAAGGCAAACCCCCGCCAGGTCACATGTGCGAAAACCTCAAATAAATGGTGAGACCAGGAGAGGAGTGGTGGAGAAGATGCCTGAAACAGAGAAGCACTCGTTGGCAAAAGTCATAGAGTTGATCGGAAGTTCCAGCGTCAGCTGGGAAGATGCGGCTCTCAATGCCGTAAAGGAAGCATCCAATACTATCCGGCATATCAAGGGAGTCTACTTGAAGGAATGTACCGCAAAAGTCGAGAACGGCAGGATCGTCGAATACCGGGCCAATGTGAAAATTACGTTTATCTATGAGGGCCAGGGCTAAAAACTCCTCTCTATCGTTTTTTCCTGAGATCTTCGATTGTCCGGGCGTATCCGCGATTTTGAAAAACCAGGGTCACGCCGGGAGAAACGGGCGATTTTATCGACCGCTCCCGGGCCTGGCCCATCTCGATTCAGGGGCGGACTTCCGTGAGTTCGGAGCGCCCCGCGGCATCGATGATATTGGCCGCCGCTTTTCCCTTCATTCTCGCAATCTCGTTCCTGGGATTCTCAAAGACCGGACCGGATGTCGCACGATCCATCACTTTCAGGGAGACACGGACTCCTTTCCAGTCGGAAAGCGTCGCTCCCGGCTCGATACGTTCTCCTGGAGATTGGCCGGCGTGCGGTTCTTCGAATAACCCCATGATCACCGTCGGTCATGCGTGGTGAGCCAAAGACCGTCGAATCAACCTTTCCGTCCCGGTCAGCCGTACTGATGGTTTGGACCCTCGCTGAACTGTTGAAATATTCCATATCTTCTTGTACCATGCAGAATACACCAGCCTTCACACCTCGCCTGGGTCCAGGGAGCGCGAACGGTGTGCGGACCTGCCCATCTCTCCAAGGGACCACCCATTCCGGTCACTTCGCATCATCTTCGCTGGTAAGGACAGCCATGAACCGGCGCAGGACATTGTTGAGATGGAACTGGTACTCGGCGTGAAGGAGCGAGCTCCAGTCGAGAAGCAGGACGAGATCCGGCAGGAGACGACAGAACTCCACTTTTAATCCCGATACAACCTCGTCGCGGTATCTACGTGCCATCTCCACCCGCTTTTCTTCGGAAGGGCCCCAGATATCGGCTTTATTGATGAGTATGAGAATTGCCCGGAGATTTATCCCGGTTGCGATCATCTCGGTACTCAATTCCTCGTAAATCCGGAAGAGAGTGATCAAGCCGTCCCGTTCCCGTTCCGGGTTCGTCGAATCTACAAGGTAGATGATGCCGTCGGGGTTCTGTTCCCTGATGACCGCTTTCCACTGGCCGGTCTGATCACCGCCCACGTCGTACATCTCCCTTGAGCGGAAGTAATGAGTCTGGTTCCCCGATAGATCGCAGACGATCTTTCCCCGTGCCCGGGCGCCCGCCGTCGGAGTATGCATATCGGGGAGAGGTTCCCCGCACAGGTAATTGATGAGTGTTGTCTTTCCCGAACCTTCCGTGCCGAGGACCGCTATTGAGTACTTCGGGCGCAGTGAACGATAGAAATTGAGGAGATCCTTGCGTGCGATGATGATCCCGATAATCCCGAGAATAATCACGACGAGTTCTACTCCCATGACGATATACAGTATCTCCATCCTTTCACCTTCTCCAAGCCACAGAAAATCTCCGTGTGGCTGCCTGGTAATCCAGGCCGATCAAAACGGCAGACGACCGGGTGCCGGCTGAGGAGTGTTTTTGGCTCCTCTCATAAAACGATTACTGATACCGGCCTAATTACCCGGAATCACCGGAGACGGTGATTTCGCCCGACAAAAAAATTTAACAGGCCGGCGGCCACCATCCGGGTTACCCCTGGCATGGGAGAACGAAAATGAAGGATATGATATCTGCGTTTACCTGCCTGATCGCCATTACGGCCGCTATCTGCGCCGCAGGCTGTCTCTCCCCGACAACCCCCGGACTACAGGAAAGGCCGGACTTCCACCAGGTCACGGAAGGGATATGATGACCGGGTGATCTCTTCTGTTATCCCCTACAGCGACGACCCTGGCACGTACCTGGTGGACTATACCACTCAGAAGGACGGGTTTGTATATGAATCACGTTCCCGTGCAATATTCGAGAATATATCGGCATCGGCGCCGATCGTCTTTTCGGTCCCCCGGCAAACAGGCGAAAGCGTCTCGTTCGAGATCGCGGTGAGGAGCACCGGCAGGGATATCCTGCACATGAGCGTGACCAGGATCAACCCGGTGCAGACCATTCCGGGAGGAGTCCCGCTCCGTCCGGTTGAGAGATGAGTGGCTGGTATCAGGAGTATCGTATGTCGGCCCTCCCGGTGAGCTACAAAAAGCTCAACAGCCCTCGCACTCCTTGATGCGGGGTGCCCTGCTGGTCGCTCTCCCCGGTTTTCCTGGCAAAAATGCCCGGTCTGAAATGATTTTTCGAAAAAAAGGGGGAATCCAGGCTGGGACACAAGTAGAAAATGAGCCGGCTGCTTATAAAGGTCAGAAGGAAATAACTCCAATTAGGGGTCCTTTCGCGGCGCCCGCGGGGTTGTGTCCCAGCCTGAATCCTCTCGTTTTACCGCTCCAGGTGCACGTCCATCTGCGGGAACGGTATCTCGATCCCGGCATTCCTGTATGCTGCAAGGATGTCCCGGGTCAGGTCCCACTTCACCTGCCACACATCACCTGTCTTCGTCCACGCCCAGAGTGCAAGATTCACCGAGGAGTCCGCGAGATCGGTGATGACGACTTTTGGTGCCGGGTCGGAGAGAACGGCCGGGTGGCTGTGCATCAGGTCCATCGCGACTTTCACGGCCTCCTCGACATCGCTGTCATAGCCGATACCGACCGAGACGTCAGCACGCCGGGTCTCCATCCGGGTATAGTTGATCACCGGGTTGTCCCAGACCTGGGCATTGGGGATGGTGATGATCTTGTTGTCCACCGTGAGCAGCTCGGTCGCCATGATGCCCACCGCCTGCACGGTTCCCGACATTCCGTCCACCTCCACGTACTCGCCCTTGTCTATGGGACGGAGCGCCGCGACCCAGATCCCGGCTGCGAAGTTCTTGAGGGTGTCCTGGAGGCCGAAACCGAGGACGAGGCCGATTATGGCCGAGAGCCCGAGGACGACCGACCCGATATCGATGCCAAGGGTGGCAAGGACGAGCAGTATGACGATGACATACAGGAGGGCGGAGAAGAACCGCACCATGAATTCGACGATCAGTTCGGGAAGACCCGAGGACCGGGTGAGCATCCGCTGAAAGACCGCGATGATGATCCTGGCCGCGATCACGCCCACGACGGCAACCACGATCGCAAGGATCACCGTCTCGAAAGAGAGGTGAATGGACCCAAAAGAGAGTTCCGGAAATGTTTCTGTTGCCATGCCAGACGAGCTTGCCTGAAGCCCCCATAAAGTTTCGGGTGGTTTTTCCCTGGATTGTCGTCGGGGGGAAAGCCCGGTTTTACTGCTTTTTCCTGCAGATCACGTTCCCCCGAAGGTCTGTGAAGCAGGACTGCCGTCATCGTGTGTATCTCCCCGATCCAGCACAACAGCGTGGTTCGTCGTTTCAATCAATTTCACAATACTTTTTTCCTCGTGCACAGATTCCTGGTCTACATGATCCAGAGGTATCTTCTCATCGCCGCGATGGTGCTCGTTTCTGCGCTCCTTGCCGCCGGGCGCACAACAACGCATGAGGCGGCTCCGGCCGGACCAGGAGCGCCCGAAACGATCACGACCACCCCCGAGCTCATCGATTTCGTCTCAGGTGCCGCATCATGTGCACGGGAAAACGGGAGAGAGAGTGCAATCGCCGCATTCAACGACCCGGACGGTGCGTTTGTGGTTGGCAACGTCCAGGTCTTTGCCATCGATTACGACGGGACCCTGCTCGCCGATTCCGCAGAACCGGAGATCGTCGGGACGGACATCAGCGGGATGACCGACACCTTCGGGATACCTCTTGTCAGGAACCTGGCAGAGACCGCACGGTTCGGCAGGGGATACGTGAGTTGTACCTATCAAAACCCTGCGAGAGATAATGCCTGGGAACCGCGGGTCGCTGTTGTCGAGGACGTGGACGGGACCTGCTTCGTCGGTGCCGGGATCTTCGCATCGGATGGTGAGATCTATCCGTCAGTC
>DAWO01000093.1:3986-4581 GCA_002509485.1 Methanolinea sp. UBA477 | reverse complement strand
AACTCTTCCGGGAGAGCGTGGAAACCACGACTTTCCGGAGTCGTTCCCGTGCATCGGAGAGGTCAGCGATGACCAGCGGACTGGTGACCGCCCAGATTGCATTGATATTCCCCGATATCAGCAGCTGCACCAGATGCCCAATCTCCATGAACGAAGCATCAATCAACCTGCCATGATCATCTGTATACTGCTCCTGAGGTCGTGTAACAGGGATTTTTCGCCCTTCCAGGATGGAACGGGTCGGAACCTGGTAAATATGGACCCAGTCATAGTCACTTGCGAACTCCTCCATTCCCCACATCCGCGAACCGACTTCAGTAATAAAGAGAATCTCCCCCGACTCCGGATCCATGTAATGACAGAGTTGGTACAGGAACGCCATAGTCATATCGTGACCAGGCACGATGACAACTGTCGGAACCTTCTGGTAAATAAAAGCATATAAGACCCATAAAACCAGGGTATGTACGGGAAGGCGGTTCCGATACAGGAGATAGCACAATCAGAGATAGCCTTGATGGGAATCGAAGGGATTGCAGGGGAACTCCATGACAAAAAAAGTGTAATCGCCCTTATCCTCTTCGGATCGGCAGCA
>DAWO01000093.1:3184-3928 GCA_002509485.1 Methanolinea sp. UBA477 | reverse complement strand
GGCATTCCATCGGATCGTCGCAGATATCATCCGGGAATACCTTGACAGTGCACCGCTCATCGACATGCATAGCCGGCGTGCGATAGGAATCTCCCGGTGATATTCATGAGAAAAGACGTCCAGTACGATACCGGGCGGATTGGATCGATCTGTTCGGATATCAAAAGATATCTGGGTGACCTGGACCAGCTCAATATCAGGAAGGCCACCGATCTTTCAGATAAACGCAATTTTTATGCAGTCTCTATGATCCTCTTTCACTCCTGAACCGTATACTCGATCTTGGGAGCGAAATGACGATTGCACATGATCTGGGGGTCCCAAAGAGTTACCGTGAGATATTCGTCGTGCTCTGGAAGAACAATTTCATCGATGAAAATTGTGCAAAAGAGATGAGCAGGCTGGTCACATATCGCAACCTGTTGTCCCACGGGTACCAGGGAATCACTCCTGAAAAGGTATTCGAGCTGACGAAAAAAGTCGATATAATAAAGAAATTCGCACAGATAATGCAGGAACAAATCAGGGAAACACAGATCTGACCTGGCTTCACCCGATTCCCCTGTCAATTCAATTGTTCCCGGAGGAGATCCCATATCACCCATCTCCTCCCTCGTCCCCGGCACCCGGCCTGAAATTATCAAGCTCTCGCCCATCATACGAGAGTGCGAATCCCCTACATCACGCTCCATACTCCTACGAGATGAATACGATCTTCTTCGAAGAACTGGAACTCCCGCAGCC
>DAWO01000093.1:2552-3102 GCA_002509485.1 Methanolinea sp. UBA477 | reverse complement strand
CCGGCACCCGGTCCTTCGATCGGAGGACGCCCGAGGAGATCAACCGGGTGGTGGCGGACCATGTCCCGGATCTCCTGTTCGCACCGACAGAGACCGCCCGGAGATACCTGGAAGGTGAGGGAATTCCGGACGAGAAGATCCATGTCACCGTTGATGCCGTCTTCCAGAACCTGGAGATCGCGAAGAAGAGACAAGGGATCTCTCCCGGTTGGAAGACTTAGAGAAGGGACAATACATCCTCGTCACCGTACACCGTGCCGAGAACGTCGACGTGAAAAAGAACCTGGCAGGCATCCTTGAAGGCCTCGAAGGCGTGCACCGGGAGACCGGCCTTCCGATAATCTTCCCCATCCACCCCCGGACCGGGAAGATGATGACCAAGTTCAACCTCACCGCACCCTCGATCACCCTCACAAAACCCCTCGGCTACCTTGAATTCCTTCACCTCGAATCACAAGCCCGCCTCATAATCACCGATTCCGGCGGCCTCCAGGAAGAGAGCTGCGTCCTCGGTGTCCCCTGCGTCACACTAAGAGAGAACACCGAGCGG
>DAWO01000093.1:0-2507 GCA_002509485.1 Methanolinea sp. UBA477 | reverse complement strand
ACTGGACAAATCCCTATGGCGATGGCCATGCAGGACGGAGGATGGTAGATGTGTTGGTGGAGGAGGGGTTGGGGGAGTAGGCAAGAATAACCCTGGACATAAAGAACCAAATGAGCCCGGGTAATAAGAGGAATCGTCACCTGATACAGAAGTGTTACAGGCCCCGGGCTCCGGGTATGCAGGAGCATTCGTCCCGGTTCTTCCCCCTGCCATCGTCTCATAATTCTGATTCTATGAGCACAGACTTCAGGCTTGATCGTGGGACACGCTCAGAAACCCAGAGAATCTCTATGCCAATGAGATTATCCTGATCGTCATAGTCCAGAATGACACCGGGTTTCACCTCTTCGGAGTCGTGAATCTGCGTGTCAGAGAGACGCATGTACAGGGCGTCGGCATCTTTATCTATGGTTACTTTCATTGTCACACTCTCCGGTCAAAGAACATCGTAATAACTCCTGGGGGCGATGTGGAGGGACTGGCCACAACTCGCAGAGCTTTCATTCCGTTCTCTGGTATCCTTTTTATATAATGTCTCTCGTCTGCTCTTTTCTCTTCGGTCATGTCAGGCGAGTCAACGGTTCGAAAAACCCAATCCTCCTGTATCATCCGCTCATGCATCATAGTCTTCGCATGGGCAGTAAATACCAGTGGAAGGGCCATAACACAATATTGTTTTTATCAGATATGAATAGTGTTCTCCGTAATAATAGGGGAAATCAGGCTGGGACATAACCCCGCGGGTGCCGCGAAAGGATCCCTAATTGGAGTTATTTCCTTCTGACCTTTATAAGCAGCCGGCTCATTTTCTACTTGTGTCCCAGCCTGAAATCCCAGATGTCCGAAGATTACCGAATAAGGATCGATAACCATCGCAGGGGCAAACCATAATTGTGAAGAGAAGAATGATGCTTGAATTCTCCGTTTCGAAGCCGAAGCCCGCCTCATAATCAGCGATTCCGGCGGCCTCCAGGAGGAGGCGTGCATCCTCGGCGTCCCCTGCGTCACACTAAGAGAGAACACCGAGCGGAGACGCTGGACGTTGGATCGAGGCGTCCTGGCCGGTACTGATGCATAAACCATTATCGAGAAGTGCAGAAGAATGCTCGACAAAAAACCGGGCTGGAAGAATCCCTACGGCGACGGACATACAGGACGACAAATGGTGGATATTTTGATTAAGGCGGGCTTGGGGAAGTGACGAGGAAAAAAGAAGATGCTCTCAATTTATTTCCATCTTAATTATCGAATAATTCCCTCACGAGTTGATCAAGGGCAAGGTGAAGGTGTTCTGCCACATCTTTGAGAATTTGATGAAAAGTCCCCACACGGAGTGGTTTATGCAGTGGGATGGTGATCGTATGGGTTTTTCCATCGATAATTGCTTTGAGTTTTACATGGCTCCCCGTCTGATGGACAGGGGTATAACCTTTCCTGGAAAGTCTTTTTGCCAACTCCTCGCCATTTATGTTGCGCGGGAGTTTCATACGGCAATGAGTTCTTCCTTTACCTGATGAAGCCTGATGATTTTGGGGCGTTCATCCTCTTCAAAATGGCAGAATACCGCATCATGCACCATGGTCTTGAGTTCCTCATAGTCATCTGCCTGGGTATAGATGGAATGGCCGAGTGCATTGGCTGTATATCCTCCTTCAGGCGATTCCTCGACAATGAAGATAATTTCCGGGTCCTTATACATCTCAAGGGTATTTATGCAATTCCTGATTAAAGAAAGTATCACTCCCTGTCCTCGCCGTCCCGTGCGTCACCCTCCGGGAGAATACTGAGCGACCTGAGACCCTCAGGGTAGGGTCAAATGTCCTGGCCGGGACTGATTAACAGACCATCATGGAAAAAAGCAGGATCATGATCGACAAAAAACCGGGCTGGAAGAATCCCTATGGCGACGGACATGCAGCGAGTAGGATGGTGGATATCCTAGTGGAGGCGGGCTTGGGGAAGTGACGAGGGATAACCCTCGGCATAAAGAACCAAATGAGCCGGGTCTCATAGGAGGAATCGTCACCTGATACAGAAGTGTTACAGGCCCGGGCTCCGGGTATTGCAGGAGCATTCGTCCCGGTTCTCTGGTAGTATTCATTCCAGAACTTTGCATTATGACCTGCTCCGGGTATGCAGGAACATCCATCCGGTTCTTCCCCCTGCCACCGTCTTACAATTCTGATTCAATGAGCACAGACATGAGGCTGGATCGTGGGACACGCTCAGAAACCCAGAGAATCTCTATCCCGATGAGATTATCCTGATCGTCATAGTCCAGAATGACACCGGGTTTCACCTCTTCGGAGTCGTGAATCTGCGTGTCAGAGAGACGCATGTACAGGACGTCGGCATCTTTCTCTATATTTACTTTCATTGTCACACTCTCCGCCAGGATGGAGCGTTCCAAGCCTCTTCCTTCACCCGATGAGTTCGACCTCGCCTGCCGCGAGAGGCCGGCAGCAAAGTCTGCCACTGTGGACGTCCTTCATCACGGCATCGATCTT
>DAWO01000064.1 GCA_002509485.1 Methanolinea sp. UBA477 | reverse complement strand
GGGTATCCCGGGAGCTTGTAGGTGAGGTAGGGGGTGCTCGGGTTGTTGCCGTAGCAGCTCGGGATGATCTGCGCATCATACATGGCAAGTACGTCGAACACCTCGAACTTCCCCTCCTGGACGGTGAATCCTTCCCGTTCGAGTGCCGAGATGAACGCATCTATCTTCTCCGACCCGTCGCCTTTCTTCGGCAGCGTCACGAAGAGGAACTTCTCCTGCCCTGCGACCACCGATGCCGTGCGGTTGACAGTCACATACCCTGTCTTCGATAACGAGACCGCGTGTTCTCCGGGATCAAGATCTCTCGTGACGAGCGGGGTCGCCCCTGCCGGTTCTCCATCCAGGAAGACCGATGCTCCCGACGGCGAGGACTGGATACGCAGGCTCCCGTAGAGGGGTGCGAGGGTCCCGGTTACGACGGCCGGTCTTCCGGCAGTGATGGTCACGTTCCTTTCATATGGTGCGTACCCGTCCTTTGCGAGGACGAGACGATGCACGCCGGGCTCGATGCCGGAGACCGTCCCCGGGGTTCGGCCCATCTCATCACCGTCAAGGAGGATGGTTGCCCCGGACGGGACAGAGATGACGCTCAGCACCCCGGGGGAGATCGGAGTCCTTGTCGGGGTGGGACCGGGACCTGCCCCGGTGGCATGGACGACGAAGACCGAGGTCGGCTGGATCCCCGTCATCCCGGGAGGCATGTCAGGACAGAGGTTTGCCGAGGCCTGCCCGGAGACGAAGAGGACGGAGAGACCTGACCCGTCTGCAGGATCCGTGTATGCGGCCTCCTCGCCGGGGAGGAGGCTCCCGCTCCATACCTCGGCACCGGTCCGGGAGATCGTCACGTTTACCGCCTGTGCCGTGCAGACCGCACCGGAACAATCCCCGCAGTCGGGTTGCGTCTCGACGTCCAGGGAGTATCCTGCGACCAGCGGTGCACGGAGCAGGCCCAGCTCACCAAACAGGTCGGTCGCATGGAGCGGCTCCGATGAATAGAGGGGTGTCAGGACACCGATACTGATCCATCTCTCCCCCTGTGTCCCGATGCTCCCGGCCATCACGGACGATCCCTTCCCGAGATGGTCAAAGACTAAAGGATCGGGGACGGTGCCGGTGAGCATTGTCGGGGTCATCGGTATCCAGGAGCACGGGTTCTCCCTCCCGTCGTAGACACAGCCCCACGTATGAGTTGCGAGGATGGTGACGGTGTTGTCTGATTCCGAGACGCCGATCACCGACCCGCGGAAGCTGTACGACGGGAGCACGGCCCCCGCAGGAAGGCAGCAGGCGCACAGGGCCAGGATCAGGAATATGATGAAGAGCGTTCGTTTTTGGATCATACGGTAATCTCCGCCGGTGTATTCCGGAAAGAATGGTGAATGGTATGCGGGAGAGGATATAGGTATATTGAAATGAGGTATAGAGAGTCTTCAGGGAGAGGGGTGGTGAAAAGAGCAGGATTTATTCGAATAAAAAGACAAAGAGTGTCGAACGGACCTTAATGGAAGGGTTTGGATGGATCGATACAAAAGTCAGGACTGTTGAGCGGGGTTCGATACCAAATTGCTGCGCTTATTATAATAATTGTGGCATTTGCTTACTATTTCATTCAGAGTCGGAAAATTCAGAATGAATCATTCGTAAAATGGAAAGAGTTGGATAATTGAAGTTGTTCTAATCACCCCCCTCTCCCACCTCCCTTCACCAGCCCATACTCAATCTCGTAGTACGCACTCGGCACAGAGATGATATACCGCATCTTTCTCTTCTCCTCCGCTTCGGCAATCTGCTTCAGCAGTGAGGCCTGCTCTGCTGGCGCATGACCTACCGTCACCCACCGTTTGGTCTCGTCGCTCATCTTCCAGGACCCGGGGCGAACCGTCTCCGGAGGCCGGGTCACCGTGTCGTCGTCGGGGTCGAAATAGGCAACAACATCGTCCTTCTCGGACTCCGCCGCCCACTGCAGGGCCTGTGTGACATCCGCAATCGGATCTGTACCGTCCGTGAGGAGATCCTGATTGGCTGGTTTAACCGGACTATTTTCTAATGCAATTGGAATAAACGAATCATGCTTCACAACATTAACCTGCGAAATACTTCCCCTGCAATAAATACAATAGATCTTATGCAGAATACGAGGGCTCCGGCATGGATTTCCTGCCCTTCCGGCATGTTTTATTTACAGGTATATTGCTCATATGCCTCTGCAAATTCTTTGAGTGTCATTTCGAGGTCTTCCCTGATGATCTTTCGAAGAAGCCCTTTGGGAATGTCATCACTACTGTGAAGTGGAACTGTGGTATACCTCCCATCTTCTGATTTCATCCGGACATGCGATCCTCTCTGCCGGATGACTGAAAAACCAAGGGTTTTTAGAAATGCGATGAGTTCTTTCCCTTTGATGACCGGGAGCATCAGGCACCCTGAATTATTTCGACCTCGCGAAATCCTACAAAAGTATTGATCTGTTCGATCTTCGAGTCTTCCAGGCAGAGAGCGATGACTTCTCTTATGTGCTCAAGAGCTTCGTCAATTGTTTTCCCGTAAGTATGGCAGCCTTTAAACTGGGGGCAGGATACGATGAAGATCCCATCCTCGTCTGTCTCGATAAGTACGGGAACATGGATCGTTTTCATATGCGTATCATCGGTTTCCATGCATTAATTCTTTTTTGCCGCACGATGTTTGATTGAGTCACAGTTGTGCGTCAAAAATCTTCGGGTCCGGCTAGGGTTTCAGGATGCCTGACCGCAAATACCAATCCAAGGGCAAATATCCCATCCCCATTGAGCGGAACGGTACTCACCGGTTTCAATTCCGGACCGGCCGCTTCATATCCGGCAGGCAGTCCCCGGCATCACAAGTATTTATAACAGGCGAAAATCCTACCCAATAACCTGGCAAATCTCAAGTCACACCCTTTCACAGGAGTTATATACGCTCATTCACTGCCACATCAACGCATTCCAGAGTTATGTGCGGTTTACATGTGCAGCACAATTGTTAAGATCAATGAAAATAGCAATGTAAAGTTCTGCTTGGCATTTGCAAAACGGCACAATTCCCGCATATAACCAGGAATATCTTTGTATGGCGGTGGAGTGTGGAGCACCGTTCCGGATCCGTCAACCACGCAGGTATCGTCATTATTCCGGAACCGTCCTTCATCGTCGGGGTCATCAAGAGTTCCCGCAGTGATCATGGCATGTAACTTCAGGATCAATTCGGGAGACAGATCCTCTGTTTTCAGGGTCCGGACTTCCTTCATGGTGAGATAATTGTTCACAATCATCCGTTCCCCGCGGGTCCGGGGTTTCCGCTGTTCCCGAAGCATCTGTTTTGCAACCCGGCGGGTGGTGGCTGCACCTTCCAGCTGGCTGGATGCAATCGCCTCCTCCATCAGGGAACTGATGATATAGCGTTCCCTTTCTTGTCCTACGGCATCAAGAATGCTGGAGAGATTACCTGCTGCAGTTTTGTCGAGGAGATGGAGTTTTCTCCAGCAGGAATCATCAAGGGAATAAGAAAATGTCCAATCCGCAAAAGATACGTTATGGGCGTCTTTCAGGCGAAAGATCTTCATGAGCACCCAGATATAAAGAGGATCCACCGGGTATTTGCGGCGGCGGACCTCTTCCCAATGGAGATACCGTGTGTTTTTCTTGAATACTGCGTCAAGAACGACACGGTCGTGGGCAAGATCCAGGGCATTCCGAATGTCTTGGTCTGTATACTGTGGAGTCGCGGGAATTTTCATGGAGATTCCTGGTTATGTGTATGAAAAGAGACATGGTTCAGGTGATATTAGTATTATCTATCAACATGTATAAAATTGATAGATTTTAATAATGAAAATTTTTAAAAATCGTCTATTATGAATTTTCGCCAGTGAAAAGACCCCATTTTGAAAGAGTGAATCCTCTTATTCTATTTTTGGGATGATATTCCGATATATCTCTCTCCATGCTGATTGCTCATCCTGAAAATTTTATTCTGGAAATCCTGTCGTCGTCTCCAGACAGGATGTATAAAAAGATTCTGGGAGAGATTTGAGCCCAGTGTTAAAGAGCCGCTGGAGGGAGGCGGGATGGCCGGTTAAAATCGCGAGCATTAGGCCTGGATTTGTCCAGGTTGAGAAGCGGCGCATTATCATCGATAAAATTACTACTCTAAAGGATAACCTGCGGCATGAGAAATCAAGTTTCAGTATATGCTATTCCTTCTTCGTGATAGCGATCAATGATAACCAAGCATCTGGTTCATCGCAATGATGAAGATTCATCGAACCTTGAGGTTAATTCATTTAATTTTGTATTTGGGTCTCCAGAAAGTAATTAATCTCTTATGAGAATACAGAAGTGGCGCAGGGGGGTTCGACACATGCATATGCCAATGAACCCCACTGTGGCCCGAAGGCATGATGAAATCAGCTTTAAAATGATAAAAGCTTTTCCTCATGCCTCTGTTTCGGAAAACAACGGAGGAACAGAATATGAACAAAGGAAAAAGGGGCCTGACAGGTGTTGCAGGGGTCCTCCTCATCTGCCTTCTTGCCATTGGAACGGTAAGTGCATATGATGTGGACACTGCCTGTACGAGCCTGAAGGAAGTCGTTGCAGGGAGTGACGATCTTACAGCACTTGAACTGGTCGCCGAATATTCGGATGGCTCTGTCAGTGTAATGAAACTCTGGACTGAGTCAGTGATTAACCCTGAAGAGACACTCTGTGCAAGACTTGAATACATTCTCGAAGAGGATAGGGAAAGAAACGATCTTCCACGGTTGATCCTAACACTGGTATCCGGTGAAAAAAAGGTCTCGTACGAACTCTCTCCTGATAAGAATGTGTTCGTGGAGTTGGACCAACCTGTCGTGTTCCCGAATATCTCCGCAAAGAATTCAGGTGGAGTGAATGACCTGATGAATATCATGAACGGTTTGAGGTATGATTACGTATTAGACCATGAATATGACAATTCAGAGAGTAATCCGTTCACGTTTTATGCACAATCGACCACTAATCCAGAGACAACGCTTCCCGTTATGACGGCAGAATCATGGGTTAAAAAGTGGAGCGGGATTAGGTGGGTTGACTCGTGCTATAGCGGCGATACAAAGTGGAATACAAAGAATGTATATGCCGCAGGCGGCCCTGTAACACTTCAATCTGGCACCTATAAGCAATTCGCCAATTTTGAGGGTTACCACACAGACTATACATGGTATGAGGAATATCATGATGAAGCCAACTCATTCGTTATATCATAACAATAAAAAAATGAGTCGAAGTAGAATCGCAGAAATCAATGCGATTCTTCATCACATTTTTTGGAGACGAATCTATCATCCGGGTAAAAAATTATTTATATATTATAATTTTACTATCAATAAATATAAGTTATGGGTTGAAATAAATCCCTATAACCTTGATGTGAAGGACGTGATACTATGAACAGAGTTACATCCCAAATGTGTCCTCTCTTGGTATTTTTAATGGTCTCTGTAACCCTACTAACAGGAACTGCTTCCGCTGATGTGCAGAGAGAAAGTATTCGTTGGACTCCCGGTCCCGACTCCAGGATCGGCCCCTCTTACGAATGGATACGGTACACCAACGACCAAGAAACAGCAATCGATGAGTATTATTATTGCCTCCATTACCTCACGGGCTGGAATATCCAGCTTATCGATTACATGGAGAAAGTCAGTCCCGAAGATCTTGCAACCATGCCGCCGGAAATGTATGAATATTTCAAGGAATCCGCAGAACCACTTTTTAAAGACGGAATAAAAACCATGCACGGCAACTCCGGGACGTGGCTCTATGATCCCGGGCACCACATGTGGACGAGCCCTGAGGGATACGTCTACAACGGAGACCTCCCCCCCTACCAGTGGCTCGTCTGGAAAGGCTGGGAAGATTACACGCACCAGCTCCCTCCGGCACCTCCTGGCGCACCCTTCCCTGCGCAGTCCTACGCAGGCATCCCGAAGAACACCCTGCCACTTGCAAAGATAGACCTGGGTAAACAGGATCAGATCTATGCCTCTTACTCTGACAGGTTGATGACGATTGAAGAGTATTACGAGTTGATCGTCCCCTGCCCGGATGCCATCTGTGTTGATCCCAACCACATGGGTGACTGGGACTGGACCTCTGAAATAAGATCAGCCCTCTCCCGGCTCGGTCTCGACGCAAACATTGCCAACACTCGCCTCGGGTACGGGAAGTCGGGCGACACGATTACGATGGTCGGCATGACGCCCTCGAAGGTGATGATGGAATGGACGCTCACGAAATCGGACGGGCAATGGACCTGCGATACGGCAAGTGAAGACCAGCTCGACGACCTGCTCTTCGTCCTGGAAAAGATCGGGGCGATCAGCGGATCGGCTTCGTCGTCTCCCGTCCCGGTCACCAACACTGATATAAAGAGCCAGCTTTCGGGAAGAATGGATGCAGCGTCCCGGTCATCTTCGGGCACCAACACTATCCTGCAGGAAATGCTCCTGTCCAGAACCGGGACTGCGAGCTCCGCTGCAATCACCGAGTTGTCCGGGATAGAGGTGCCGGAGAGTGAAACTTCCACCAAACCGGCGGGTGTGACGACCGATCGACTGGACTGGGAGGAGCGTGTCTCACAGTTTACTGCCGGGAAAACTTCAGCATCGACGGCTGAATCTATCGCCCAGGCAGTGCAGAGCTCATCTACGAGATCGGATATCATCTCGCAGGCGATAACAAGGGGTTAATCCTCTACTCATTTTTCCAGGACCGGCACTTCTTACACCTGAAGAGGGCGGCCGTCTTCAGTAAAAACGTATAAAAATGACGAATTTTAGTTGGATTCAGAACTGTTTAAGAGAGCCGCTGGAGGGAGGCGGGATGGCAGGTTAAAATCGCGAGCATTAGGCCTGGATTTGTCCATGTTGAGAAGCGGCGCATTATCATCGATAAAATTACTACTCAAAAAGATTACCTGCGGCATGAGAAATCAAGTTTCAGTATATGCTATTCCTTCTTCGTGATAGCAATCAATGATTACCAAGCACCTGATTCATCGCAATGATGAAGATTCATCGAACCGTGAGGTTAATTCATTTAATTTTGTATTTGGGTCTCCAGAAAGTAATTAATCTCTGATGAAAATACAGAAGTGGCGCAGGGGGGTTCGACACATGCATATGCCAATGAACCCCACTGTGACCCGAAGGCATGATGAAATCAGCTTTAAAATGATAAAAGCTTTTCCTCATGCCTCTGTTTCGGAAAACAACGGAGGAACAGAATATGAACAAAGTAAAAAGAGGCCTGACAGGTGTTGCCGGGGTCCTCCTCATCTGCCTTCTTGCCATTGGAACGGTAAGTGCATACGATGTGGACACCGCCTGTACGAGCCTGAAGGAAGTCGTTGCAGGGAATGACGATCTTACAGCACTTGAACTGGTCGCCGAATACTTGGATGGCTCTGTCAGTGCAATGAAACTCTGGACTGAGTCAGTGATTAACCCTGAAGAGACACTCTGTGCAAGACTTGAATACATTCTCGAAGAGGATAGGGAAAGAAACGATCTCCCACGGGTGATCCTAACACTGGTTTCCGGTGAGAACCAGATCTCATACGAACTCTCTCCCAAGAAAAGTGTATTCGTGGAGTTGAAGCAACCTGTCGTGTTCCCAGATATCTCCGCAAAGAATTCAGGTGGAGTGAATGACCTGATGAATATCATGAACGGTTTGCGGTATGATTACGTATTAGACCATGAATATGACTGCACGCCAAGTGGTTATTCAATTAGTTTCTGGGCAAGTTCTGATACAGATCCGGAAACCGTTCTTCCTGTCATGACAGCTGAATCGTGGATCAAAAAGTGGAGTGGGATAAGATGGGTCGATTCCTGTTATGCAGGAGATACAGATTGGTACACAGATTCAGTAAATGCTTCAGCAGGACCGATAACCCTTCAATCGGGAACATATAAACAATTTGCCAATTTTGAGGGTTACCACACAGACTATACAT
>DAWO01000117.1 GCA_002509485.1 Methanolinea sp. UBA477 | reverse complement strand
CCGGCCAGATAGCGGCGAAACTGAACCGGCTCTTCCGGAAAGACCTGCTGGCCACGGTCCTTGACCTTTCACTGCTCCGCCGTATCGAGAGGCACCTCGAGGATTACAACGTGACATTCCGGGGCTTTCGTCCCCTGGCCCGGATTGAATGCACCGATATCACCATCTCGATGGGTGAGATCGTTGTCAATGCAGTTCGTCCGCCATACCACGACGAGGATATCATTCTCGCACCGGATGACGAGTCTTTTGCACGGGCTCTCGCGCTTCGAATAGCATGGGTCAACCTGTTCGAGAAGATGAAGTTCGAATACTCTCCAGGACTCTCTCTGCCTCTCGTTCTCATGGATAACGAACGTTTTGAAGATACGGTGATGTTTATTCTGGAGAAGCTCTCCGTTGCCGGAGTACCATGCATCAACATCTCTTCGGGGGAGAACAGGGACGGTGTGACAATGTCACTGAAAGGGGTGGCCACAAGTTGGGGGCCCCTTGACACGCAGGCAGAGCTCTTTGCCAGGAATTCCATAGAGCTCTCCGGGGGCAGGTTCAAACACCGGTCAAGCGGAGATGAATTCTGCATCGAATTAACATACCCTGTCGGCGAGACCGGGAGTATGAATAATGCGGATGCAGGAGAAATATCATAGATGTGACTGTGCATGGAGAAAACCCCCCGGATCATCCGGTTATCAGGGCGCATCGATGCCACGACGGCGCCTGGAATGGAGGAAGAACTATCTTCCGGAATAGAAGAAGGTACACGGGCAATGATCATCGATCTCGAAGCAGTGGAGTACATGAGCAGTGCAGGACTTCGTGTTCTCCTGTCAGCGCTCAAAAAAATGAGATCGGTTGGCGGAGAGATGCGGCTCTCCTCCCTGCAGCCGCACGTCCGGGAAGTCTTTGAAATGACAGGTTTTTCACGTCTGTTCACGATCTGTGCAGATATCGGCGATGCACAATCGAGTTTTTAAACCCGTCCCAATTCTCTCTCTTCTCTTCCATACGGCCGGTTCTGCGGAATAAAACCGACATGTATGTACAATAATGTATATATTTATACAACGCATACATGGATCTCATGAAGACCAAGATCCTTCTGGACGAGGAAGAGATTCCGCGAAGATGGTATAACATCATGGCAGACCTCCCCTCGCCACTTGATCCACCCCTCCATCCACAGACCGGTAAACCGGTCGTTCCTGACGACCTTTCAGCCATCTTTCCGATGGATCTCATCCGCCAGGAGATGAGCCCCGAGCGTTTCATCGATATCCCCGAAGACGTGAGAGATGTTCTCCGCCTCTGGAGACCAAGTCCTCTCTACCGGGCAAACCGCCTGGAAAAGTTCCTCAAGACGCCAGCACGGATCTATTACAAGTACGAAGGGGTAAGCCCCCCCGGGAGCCACAAACCGAATACAGCCGTAGCACAGGCGTACTACAACATGAAGGAAGNNCCACCGAGACCGGCGCCGGCCAGTGGGGGTCGGCCCTTGCATTCGCCACGCAGATCTTCGATCTTGAATGTACGGTCTACATGGTGCGCTCCAGTTATGCACAAAAACCATACCGCAAATCCATGATGCAGGTGTGGGGAGCCGAGTGTATACCAAGCCCGAGCACGAAGACACGATCAGGCAGGGCCGTGCTCGAAAAAGATCCCGAAACAACCGGGAGCCTGGGGATAGCAATCTCGGAAGCCGTTGAAGATGCGGCCTCCCATCCGAATACCAACTATTCGCTCGGGTCTGTGCTCAACCATGTCTGCATCCACCAGAGCATAACCGGGCTCGAGAGCCGCGAACAGATGGCCCAGGTGGACGATTACCCTGATATCGTCATCGGATGCGTCGGAGGAGGATCCAATTTTGCAGGGATCTCGTCTCCTTTCGCCGGCGACAAGCTGACCGGAAAACACCCGGATGTAGAGATCATCGGGGCCGAACCGGCCTCGTGTCCGACCCTGACAAGAGGGCTCTATACCTACGACTTTGGGGATGTCGCAGGCCTTACCCCGCTCCTGAAGATGTTCACACTCGGGCATGACTTCGTTCCTCCCTCCATTCACGCTGGGGGCCTGCGCTATCATGGGGATTCTCCCATAGTCTCCCGCCTGGTGCATGATGGTGTCATACGTGCGGTGTCGTATCACCAGAGCGAGGTATTCGATGCTGGCCAGATATTTGCCCGGACTGAGGGAATAATTATCGCGCCCGAGACTTCCCACGCGGTCAGGGCTGCAATCGATGAAGCGATAAAATGTCGCCAGACTGGCGAGGCGAAGTCCATCCTCTTCAACTGCTCCGGACACGGGCACTTTGACATGTCGGCATATGACGCATTCTACGCAGGCCAGCTTGTCGACTACGAATACCCGGAACAACTGATCAGGGATTCGCTATCCCGGCTGCCAAAGATCGGGCAGTAGAGGGGAAGAGGGTTCCCCCCACCGGGTGTTTTTTTGGATCGAGATTGAACAAACCCGGATACCGTGAGTTTTTATGAAGAGGATCGGATTTCTCGTCAACCCGGTGGCAGGGATGGGCGGTACCGTGGGACTGAAAGGTACCGACGATCTCTACGATGAAGCGGTCAAAAGAGGGGCGAATCCCGGCTCCTGGAGACGGGCCCTGGCAACAATAAGCAGGATTCAGGACTGTGGTTTTCACTTCGTCACCTGCTCGGGTCTGATGGGGGAAGACATACTGGTCAAAGCCGGGATTCCGGGCTATGATGTTGTGTATCGGGCACCGGACCGGAGTTTTTCCAGCGACACGAGGGCGGCATGCCAGCGGTTTCTCGAGGCGGGTGTGGAGATGATCCTCTTCTGCGGTGGAGACGGAACCGCCCGCGATCTCTTCGACGTGGTGCTGGGAAAGATCCCTATCCTTGGAATCCCGGCGGGTGTAAAGATGTACTCGTCTGTTTTCGCAGTATCTCCCGGAGCTGCGGCAGATGTCATGAAGAGTCTCTCCCCGGCATGTGGTGTATCACCGAAGAGGATCCCCATAAGGGAGACGGAGGTGGTAGACGTCGACGAGGAGGCATACCGCCACGGAGAACTCAAAACCCGCCTGTATGGTTTCGCAAAAAGCCCGTATCTCCCCGGGCTTGTCCAGTCAACAAAGCAGGTGTTCGAGGAACGCGATGAGGAACGGGCCAAGGAAGCAATATCACGTTTTCTCGCGGAAGTGGTGCGAGGGACCCCCGAAATCCTCTACATTCTCGGCCCCGGGACCACTACGGGATCCATCGCGCAGCAGTGCGGTATAAAAAAGACCCTGCTCGGGTTTGACGCCATGAAAGAATGCCGACTTGTAGGGACCGATCTGAACGAGAAGGATATGCTCGGGCTCCTTGACAGGGAAGAGAAGGTGCGCCTCGTTGTGAGCATTATCGGGGCCCAGGGATCCGTTCTTGGCAGAGGAACGCAGCAGGTAAGCCCTGCGGTGTTGAAGAGGATCGGCGTGGACAACATCATCATTATAGCGACACCCCACAAACTCCAGGAGACACCGGTGTTATTCTTTGACACAGGAGATCCGGATCTCGACGGATCGTTCGGAGATTTCGTCTCTGTGATATCGGGTTACAGGGTAGCACAGAGAAAACCTGTGGCCAGGAACAGAACCTGATCCGGGGTTTTTGGAAGGATCTGCCAGACGAATGTGGATTCAAATCTTTTTTCTGGTCCAGGATTCCTGTATTATTAGGATGGACGAGATCAAGAAGGCATTCGATTCGGGTGCTTCCGCATACGATGCCCAGAGACGATTCATTATCCCGGGATTCGACGATTTTTACGAGGCAGCGATCTGGGCTGCCGAATGGCCGGGAGAAAACCCGGCAATCCTCGATATTGGTGCAGGAACCGGTCTTTTCTCAAGCCTTCTCCTGCAAAAGTACCCCCAGTGCACGATCACCCTGCTTGATGTATCGGAAAAAATGCTGGATGTGGCGCGAAAGCGTTTTTCCGGAATGAACAATGTCGCATACCGTATACAGGATTACCGTTGCGAGACGCTTGGAGGATGCTACGATATCATCAGCTCCGCACTCTCCATTCATCACCTTGAGCACGAGGAAAAACGCTCGTTATATGAAAGAGTATTCCAGGTTCTGAATGATGGCGGTGTATTCGTGAACGCAGAGCAGGTTCTTGGGGAATCGGGCTGGCAGCAGGTGCGTAATTATGCATACTGGGATGAGTTTGTCATGAACGGACCATTGCAGGATAACCAGTTAACGGAGGCTATGAAGCGGCGTGACGGCCTGGACAAGGTCGAGAGACTGTCCGTTCAACTGGAATGGCTCAGGGATATCGGGTTTTTGGACGTGGATGTCGTATACAAGAACAGGTCGTTTGCAGTGTTCATGGGCCGAAAGGGGGACTCGATAACCGGGGATGGGATGCGATCAGGTTACAATTCAATACAATAACGTATATATATGTTCATTGAAGTACATAAT
>DAWO01000128.1 GCA_002509485.1 Methanolinea sp. UBA477 | reverse complement strand
TACCTTGTATTCATCTGATACTACCAAGTACCTTATTCATCTTCATCTCGAGGCAGAGGGGGTGGTCGAGAAGCCCGATGTAGTGGGAGCCATATTCGGCCAGACTGAAGGGTTACTCGGCGAAGACCTGGATTTGCGTGACTTACAAAGAACAGGGCGTGTGGGACGGATAGACGTCCAGATCTCCAGCAGGAAGGGACAGACACGCGGAGATATCTTCATTGCATCATCACTTGACCGGGCGGAGACTGCCATTCTTGCAGCATCTCTCGAGACCATAGATCGTGTTGGTCCCTGCGTGGCACGGGTTCTCGTTGAATCGATCGAAGATATCAGGATCAGCAAGCGAAAGAAGATCGTGGATCGGGCCCGCGAACTCCTCCTCGACGCGTTCGAGGAAGGGACGATCGATTCCGACGTCCTCCTTGACGAGGTCCGGGAGAGCGTCAGGATGGAGAAGATAATCACGATCGGCGAGGAAGCGGCACCTGCCGGGCCGAACGTGATGGAATCTGACGCCATTATCGTTGTAGAAGGCCGGGCAGATGTGCTGAATCTCCTGCGATTCGGGATCAAGAATGCCGTTGCGGTTGAAGGGACCAACATATCTGACACGGTCGTTGATCTCTGTGCGAAGAAGACTGCTACGGCATTTTTTGACGGGGACAGGGGTGGCGACCTGATCCTGCGCGAACTCCTGCAGGTCGCAGAGATCGACTATGTCGCATTCTCACCACGCGGGAAGAGTGTGGAGGATATGGGCCGGAAAGAGATCATCAAAGCGCTGCGAAACAAGGTTCCTGTGGACTACATAAAAGAGCAGTACCTTGCGGAGGAGACCGAAGAGGAAGAGAAGGAAGGGAAGAGATTGTCCCGTGCAAAACCCGCGCTGGAGATCGTTTCCCGTGAAAAGTTGCGGAAGAAGCGAGGTTCTGCCGGAAAGGCTGCCTCACAGTCTGCAAGTCAACCGACCACGCTTGCCGGACATCTCGAGGAGGTAAAGGGAAACCATATCGCCCGTTTTCTCGGAGCCGACTTCTCGATCCTCCTGGAGACGAAGGTTGATGAAGTCGACAGGCATCTCGACGAGATGAATGGAGATATCACCGGGCTTGTTACTGATGGTGAAGTGACGCAAAAGCTTCTCGATCACATGGTTGGAAAGGGGCTTGAATATGTTGCAGCGCGTGATTTTAAAGGCATAATTAAACGTCCTTTGTCAATCAGGCTTCTAAAAATCCAGTAATTTTTTCCGGAGTTACCTATATATTCACGTCAGCTCCATATAGGAGCTGGAAGTGAGAGCGTGCATAAGGAGGAACTGATACATCTACACCAGATGCTATTCGAGATCAAGGACTACTTTGAATCTTCAAATGGCGACCTGAAATTTTCACAATACTACTCACTCAAAATCAACCCTTCACAACTTCATAAAAGTAAAATGGAACACAAATATGCGATTTTTGTGCTCGGACACGAGCTTGCCAATGCTATGAAGGATGTTGAATTCTCGGCTTCCGGGCGCATTTCTGCCCGCATGCGTGAGCTTGCAAGCAAAACCTTAAAAGAAATGGAATACGTCCAGTAATTCCTGGATCCTCTCCTTTATCAGGCTTTTAAAAAAATGGGAAAAGGCCTGAGTGACTGATTTTAACTACCCCCGTTTTTTCTGACTATTTCCCTAAACTTCAAGCACGATACGACCGTTCCCTCTCCAGGAGATAGCGAGCAAGGAGATGGGGAATGGGTGCTGCCATGCAGTGCCAGTTTGGCGTTCCATTCACTTCAAGGACGCAGTAGCCGTCCTGGTACCGGAGGAGATCGACTCCGCCGTAATCGACACTCACCGCATCTGCGGCTGCGCCGGCAATCTCCATCATCGCCTGGTCCATCTCAAGGGGCATTCCGCACCCCCCCTGGTGTATGTTGTGCGCAAGCGTCTCCGACACCCGTTCAATTGCCCCGACGGCTCTTCCTGCGATGACAAACACGCGGAAATCCCTGTCATTGGGAATATATTCCTGGAGATAATAGGGGGGCTGTCCAAGCTCTTCTTTCGAGGTTATGAGCCTGACATCATGCCCGTCATAGCCGTAAACCGGTTTTGTCACCGCTTTTCCCCGGGTACTGATAAAATCGGCCGCAATCGATCCTGATGCGGTAAAGAGGGTCTTTGGTGTAGGTATGCCGTGCTTTTCAAGGAGTGCACTCGTCATCACCTTGCTTGCGCAGGTGAAGATGGATGCGGGGGAGTTGATGACCAGGTTTTCTATGGATAACGCATTCACCACCTCGAACTGGTGTTCGTTCTGGCAAAGCCCGCATACCCAGATAAACTGGCCTTCAATCTCGTGTGAGAACGGGTCGATAGTGTCAAGATCGAGGCATCTGAATTTTCCACCGAGGCGGGTGATCTCACGTATAACGGCAGCGGTGGAGTTGTCATCAGGTGTATCGGTAGGCTTGGGAATAACATGTATCATCGAGCTGTATCACCGATCTTTCTTTCTCTCATTCGTTATTTGCCTACCAGGGGATAACTATCTCCTTTTTGAAATTCAGCATCCACTGCGGATGGTGGTCCTGTTGCATAAAGGGAATGTACTTTTATCTGCATGATCCACAACCGTGTATGTGGTACTATTCCAATCCTGCTTCCGGTCTCGACATATCAGAAGTGAATGACGCCATCGAAGAGGCCTTTGCCGAACATGGCCGGGGGAACGTGCAGATGCCGCCAAAGTTGTATGTACATCTTGAACATGGCGATTTCCGGACCATGCCGGCATATATACCCTCACTGGATATTGCGGGAGTAAAGATCGTGAATGTACATCCTGAAAACCCGGGGATTGGTCTGCCCACGGTTATGGCGCTCACAGTACTTCTTGATATCGATACCGGGCGCCCGGAAACCATCCTCAATGCAACGGAACTGACCAACATGAGAACTGGCGCTGCCGGAGCGGTTGCTGCAAAGTACCTCGCCCCCACCAGTCATGCCACTCTCGGTCTGGTAGGGAGCGGGAGGCAGGCCATGGCGCAGGTCAATGCCATATCCCGCGAGATTCATGTGGAGAAAGTCCTGGTCTGGAGCCGCAATGAAAAGAATGCAGCAGATTTCTGCAGGAATTTTCCGGATATCGACTGCACACCCGCAGAGCTTTCCAGGGTGTGTGAGGCCGATATCGTGGTTACCACGACACCGACGAGAAAACCCATGATAAAGGATGAATGGATCGGGGAGGGGACTCATATCAATGCAATCGGTGCGGACGCTCCCGGCAAGCAGGAACTTGATCCGGCCATACTCGCCAGGGCAGAGGTCTTTGTGGATGATCCAGCCCAGGCTGTTCACTCAGGAGAGATCAATGTGCCCATCAGTCAGGGGTTATACCACCAGGACCGTATCAAGGGGACGCTCGGAGAGGTCGTGATCGGGAAGAAGAAGAGAGAGAGCAGGGATGAGATCACCGTCTTCGATTCGACCGGACTTGCGATACAGGACCTTGCCATAGCAAAGGTCGTGATCAGGAAGGGGGGGGATATCGAGCTTGATTTTTCATCAGGCATCTGACTCGAGTTCTCTGGAATATTTCTTCCAGACTTTCTCACGATATACCGGACCGCTGTTATAGGTGCAGAATGGGACGAGCGTACCATCCGGTGTGGCATAATGGATACAGCATCTCTGGACCCGGGAGATATCATAGTTGTACCGGTCCATGAAGTGCATGGTCCCGATAAAGAGTGCATTCCAATGGAAATCCCGCAGGGCATCGAAGTTCTGCATGACAAGGGTCTTTCCGATGAGTTTCCAGAATTCCGCGCTACTGCCCTGTTCACTCTTCTTCATGGATTTTTTCAGCTCCTTTATACCCGCGACCAGGGTCTTGTACTTATTCAATGAGCCGCCTTTTCTGAGTTTTTCCGCCATTTCATCGATTGATTCGAAGAAACTGTCCACGTCGACTATCCGGTTAATTGGCGTGATACCGTCTTTTGTGACGAAGACATAGGTTGCCGCACCACAGTGCTGGTGTGCGGTGAACCTGATCTGTGGCTTGCCCGTGTACGCCTCGACAAGATTGGAGAAGGGTACAACGCAAGGAACGGGATAAAAATCGTTCTTCCGTATCACACCGTTCATCTGTTCTTCGATGTCTGCCAGGAGTTCGGGTATCGTGATCCTCTCCCTGCTGACATTCTCCTCGCTTGCAGCGCCGGTAAATGCAATCGGCTGGTAATTTACACCCCTTACCACCTTGATATGGTCTGCGGCATACCGGATGATATCGCCGACTTCATGGTCGTTCCTGCCCTTGATGATGGTAGGGACAAGGATCACTCCCATGCCTACGTCCTCGCAGTTTGCAATCACTTTCTGGTCGATAGACCACTGCGGATTTGTCTCGTTGGATACACCGTCAAAATGGAGGTAAACACTGCTGAGTCCTGCATCCTTCAGTTCCTGGACATATGCTGTACTTTTAGCGAGTTTTATACCGTTCGTCGCAAGCTGGACCTGGGGGAAGCCGAGTTCTTTTGCCTTCCTGATGATCTCCATGAGGTCGTCACGCATGGTAGGCTCTCCGCCTGAAAACTGGACTGCAGGTGCAGGGACGGGCCGGTTTGATCTCAGTGTTGTGAGCATATCCACGACCTGCTCAAATGTGGGTTCATAGATATAGCCGCATGCCCGGGCATTTGCAAAACAAAAATCGCAGTTTAAATTGCAGTGATTGGTCAGGTCGATATTTGCCAGGAGGGTATGTGATCTGTGGTTTTCGCAGAGACCACAGGAGAGGGGACATCCATCGGGAATTGATGTACTCTGGGGATTTTCAAGACCTGTGCCGACTGACTCGAACCTCTCAAACCTGTGCCACATGTCCGCATCGGACCAGTAAACATCGCGAAAGGTGCCATGCTCCGGACACGTACGTATGATCCATATTCCGTTGTCCTCCTCTACGATCTCAGCCTCAAGGATGGCATTGCAGACAGGGCATAAGCTTCGGGTCGTTTTTAATCTCATCTTTCTCCACCCAAGATCTCCAGATCCTGTTAATCTTTGAGATATCTTAATGTTTATATCTGCTCTTTATTACAAACACTGGAGGCTTCATTATTAGTCTCGAATCGTTCTTAATTCCTCTGGTCTCCGCGCTATGGATAATGCTCCCGGCGTATGTACCAAATTCGGTTGCCGCGGCAACCGGAGGAGGTACACCGATAGATCTCGGGCGAAATTTTTCAGACGGGAGACGGATTTTCGGGGACGGAAAGACAATACGGGGGTTTTGCATCGGGGTCGGGGTGGGGATCCTGGTCGGAGTCCTCCAGATATGGATACGTGACTTTTCCGGCATCGACTCTCTCCCCGAGCTCACCATTCCTGCCGTGATTCTCCTGTCCTCAGGAGCTCTTATCGGCGATCTTGCGAAGAGTTTTTTCAAGAGGAGGATCGGGAAAGAGAGAGGTGAAAAGTGGCCGGTTGCGGATCAGTACGATCTTGTGGCGGGAGCATTTCTTCTTCTCCTCGTCTTCCGGTTCCACTGGTTGGCGTCTACTGTAACCCCGGTCATCTTTGTGTGGATACTCGTGCTGACACCTATCCTCCACCGGGCGGTCAATATTATCGGGTACCTGACCAAAGTAAAGGATGTACCATGGTGAAAGAGATTGCTGCGATGCTTGGCCGTGCCGGAGCGCTCATCAGGGGAGACTTTACCCTGGCCTCCGGAAAGAAGAGCGATTACTATATCGATGTGAAATCGGTCCTTACAGATCCCGGACTTCTTGAATATCTGGCGCGAAAGATCGCAGGTACAAGCAGTTTCGATGTCGTTGCAGGCGTTGCCGTCGGAGCTGTGCCTATCGCTGTTGCTGTCTCCCTCGTGAGTGGAAAACCCTTTGCAATCATCCGCAGTTCCGGGAAGGATCACGGCAAGGAGAACATGATCATCGGTGACGTGGAAGGCAAAGATGTTCTGCTCGTCGAGGATGTCATCACGTCAGGGGGATCTGTCCTCTTCGGAATCGAGCAACTCCGGGCAGGAGGAGCCCATGCGGATACGGTTGTCACCATTGTCGATCGCCACGCAGGGGGCGAGGCAGCGCTCCGCGAACGGGGGGTATCGCTCATCGCATTGACCAGCGTCGCAGAAATACTCGAGGACTCGCGCATATAACGCAATTATTTTAAAACTTCATTCAAATAGATGACTATGAAGATTCTTGTTGTAGGGGGTGGAGGCAGGGAGCATGCCATCACCAGGGCGTTGTCCTGCAACAGCAATGCAGAAATCTTTTCTGTTATGTCCCGGAGAAACCCGGGAATAGCACGTCTTTCGAGGGATGTGCTGCTTGATAAAGAGACGAATATTCCCCAAATAGAGCGTTTTTCCAGAAAATCGGATATTGATCTTGCAATAATCGGTCCCGAAGCACCGCTGGAGGCAGGCATTGTCGACCGGCTGGAAGAGAATGGAATCTCCTGCGTGGGTCCCAGCCAGGCGGCAGCGCGACTCGAGACGGACAAGGCATTCTGCCGGCAGATGATGTATTCAGAAAGAATCGCGGGGTGTCCAAAATACCGGGTTTTCCACGATGCGGAGGACGCGATTCGATTCATCCGGGACCATGGGAAGGAGATGGCGATCAAGCCGATTGGCCTGACCGGCGGAAAAGGTGTCAAGATCATGGGGGAGCACCTCGACCGGAAAGGGGCGATTGAGTACATACGGACGCTTGGGGGAGATGTGGTACTCGAGGAACGCCTGGTCGGGGAGGAGTTCACGCTCCAGGCCTTCGTTGACGGGAAACACATTGTTCCAATGCCTATCGTGCAGGATCACAAGAGGGCCTACGAGGGGGATGAGGGGCCCAATACCGGGGGAATGGGGTCTTATTCAATGCCCGACCATTTACTTCCCTTCGTATCGGAAAAGGACTGCGAGAAGGCTTATTCAATCATGGCAGATGCTGTCTCCGCCATGGAGAGATTGGGGGCCCCATACAGGGGCATACTGTATGGGCAGTTCATGAACACCCGGGAGGGTCCGATGGTGATTGAGTTCAATGCCCGGTTCGGCGACCCTGAAGCCATGAACGTGCTGTCGCTCCTCGAGTCGGATTTTTGCGAGATCCTTCTCCACCTTGTTGAGGGAACGCTGACTTCCGCACGTGTGGACTTTGCGCAAAAGGCTACCGTCTGCAAGTATCTTGTCCCTGAAGGATACCCTGAGGCCCCGGTGTCAGGTCAGCCTGTACAGGTCGGAGAGTGTGGTGATGCCTTGCTCTACTATGCCAACATCGAGGAGAGAGACGGCCGTCTTGTCACGCTGACTTCGCGGACTCTGGCGTTTGTCGGGATGGGCAGGACCCTCGCCGAGGCAGAGAGTATTGCAGAAGAAGCGGCGGCATCGGTAAAGGGACGTGTCCGGTACAGGCGGGATATCGGAACTGAGGCGTTGCTGGAGAAGCGATGTGCCCATATGAAGGAGTTGCGATGAAGAAAGATCTGATCTCTATCCTTGACCTGTCTGAGACCGAACTGGATGACCTGATATCCGAGGCAGGCAGGCTCAAGGAGCAGCGCCGAAGAAACCAGTCCCACAAGGTGCTGGAAGGGAAAAACCTGGCGATGATATTCGAAAAATCGTCAACAAGGACCCGTATCTCGTTTGAAGTCGGGATGAACGAACTGGGGGGCAATGCCCTCTTCCTGAATGCAGAGGATCTGCAGATTGGCAGGGGTGAGGAGATCCGGGATACTGCCCGGGTGACATCACGGTATGTTTCAGGCGTGATGATCAGGGCCTACCGGCACGAGACAATAACCGATTTTGCCCGTTATTCCAGTGTCCCGGTCATCAACGGCCTCTCTGACAGGGAACATCCCTGCCAGCTCCTTGCAGATATCCTGACGATAAAGGAGCGCCGCGGGTATACGAGGGGTGTGAAGGTCGCCTGGGTTGGCGATGGAGACAATGTATGCAACTCCTTCATCCTGGCATCCGCCATCACCGGGATGGAGGTGGTCGTTGCGTCACCTGCCGGATACCTGCCGCCGGAGGAGATCGTCAGCGAGGCGCGTGCACGCGGTGGCGGCGTGCAGATCGTGGGTAAGCCGGAAGAGGCGGTCATGGACGCCGACGTCGTGGTCACGGATACCTGGGTCTCCATGGGAGATGAAGCGGAGAGGGAGGCCAGGTTGAAAGCATTCAGGGGCTTTTCGGTCACAGCAGAGCTCATGGATCACGCGGCAGATGACGCGATATTCATGCACTGCCTTCCTGCCCACCGGGGTGAAGAGGTGACCGACGAAGTGATCGAGTCCTCCCAAAGCGTCGTCTTTGACGAGGCGGAAAATCGGCTCCATGCCCAGAAAGCGCTTCTCGTGCGACTCCTTGGTGGAGAAGGGTAATCGTTCATGGATACCTGAAAACGAGATGCCCGCCAAATTTGGGGGGGGAATCTACTACCCGCTGAACCTCCCAAGCCTGCGATCCGGGTTAGATAAGATTCAGAACACCACTGGAAACATTCCTATTGTCTTGAGGGGGCTTTCCTGGTTAGTCTTCTTGTATCATTCTGACAGGAGGGGATTTCCATCCTCCCATGAACCCCCTGCCTGTCAACCCTGTCCATGGGTTATCCTGTAGCGGGGGGGTTCATAGGGTAGCAGCCTCCTGTCTGCATGAATGTATGGTCTGTCTTTTTAGTGTCAAACCGGGAACTTCACATCTCACAGGTAGACCGGGGATTATGCTCGATTCAGAGTTCCCCCTGTATAGTCCCTATCGCCTTGTTGGGGACACCGCAACGGCGGGGGCAAGCGAAGCGCAGCCTCCAGGAGCGTCTGAGGGATGATGGAAAATCGATATGGATAGGTCTGGTTCGGGGTTCGTGCAAACAGGGGGGGCTGCCGCCCCCCTTGAACCCCCCGCGGCGATATCCTGTGGGCAGGGTAGACCCGGGATTGTGTATGATTCATCCCAATGCGTGGAAAAGCAGGATTCCCATTGTGCATGCCGAC
>DAWO01000049.1 GCA_002509485.1 Methanolinea sp. UBA477 | reverse complement strand
GATTTGAGCATGCCTGGGGGCCTTCATTCCGGGACATACGGGATCTGCCTCCCTGACAGGGTGTGCGGGGAGAAGGAATCGGGGATTGGTATCAGAATAATCCGGTTCACTCGCCGGAAAACCGGATATCCTGTCTCCACGGACAAATTTTGGGACGAATAGTGTACCCGCATTCTCACGGGCACCGTTACGGCCTCGATTGGCGAACACCTTCGCGGCAGGCAGGTGGGAGGAGTGTTAGTGTCGCACCAGGGGGTTGTGGGGGAAGAAGCCCCCCGGTAATGTGTCCCTCCTGAATCACCGTCTTCGCACCGGATACCAGGGAGCAAGAGTTTGACCAGGAAAACGTGTAGCCGCCCTGATTTCAAAATTGAATGGTTCAGAAAGGAATCTGGCCAAAAAATACGGTTGTAGCCGAACCTTCCATCGTGATCGTGTCATCGAGGTGGATGATAAGGGGTCCTCCAGGGGTATCGACATTGACGGTATCACCGACTCTTCCAAGTTTGTGAGCTACTGCTGCCGAGGCCGTGGCACCTGTTCCACATGAGAGCGTCTCTCCCTCGATACCTCTCTCGAATGTCCTGATCCTGATACTGTCGTCACCGGTTACCGTGACGAAATTGACATTCGCTCCCTGTGGAAAAGACTGGTGCCGGCGAATCGGCGGCGCAGTCTCCTCGATCCCGACGGAATCGATATCGTCGACGAAGATCACCGAGTGCGGGACACCGGTGTTGACGGCATAGACGTCAAAACCCCCGATCTCTTCGAGATAATCGCCTTCGCCCGTTGCAGGAATTTCCTTTCGTGAGAATTTCGCATCAGGCATGGTAACCTTCGCAAAGAACGAGTCCTTCCGATACTCCGAATCCACCCCGATAACTCCGGCAGGGGTCTCCACTGTCCCCGTTTTGTTCATGTATGCCATGTCGATGGCGTACTTGGCAAAGCACCGGATCCCGTTCCCGCACATCTCGGCCTCGCTTCCATCCGGCTGGAAGAGGCGCATGCGGAGATCTGCCGTATCGGATTTTGAGAGGTAGAGCACCCCGTCCCCGCCGATCCCGTACCTCCTGTCGCAATAGATGGTGGCGAATTCGGCCTTCATCTCGTCCGGGATCACCACACACTCGAATTCATCGATCAGGATGAAATCATTCCCGTTTCCCTGTAGTTTGGTAAAATACAACTCCATATTTTTCACCTCTGGTATACAATCACCGCGGGTTCTGCCCTATCCAGTTTTTACCGCTATCTTTCATAATCTTTTTTGGATCGATCCTGTCCGCACCGGCAGCAAGTCCATGTCCCGGGTACCTCTGCCATCCCATCAACTCTCCGTCCTGCCCCGGGAATTGACCTCTTCTCCATGCAGATACCGGGACAGCGTCCTCAATCCTCTGACAGTCCGCCACCGGAATTCCCGTGGTAATCTTCGATCTCCCAGCCGAGATAGTCACGGATGATGACATATGCCATCTGGGGCGGAATGGCCCCCACTTCGGTGACGATCATATCGACATACTCTGCAGGAGTTACGTCGAATGCAGGGTTTCGGACGGTCACATTCGAAAGAGTCCTCGCAATGTCGGGGTCCAGCACCTCGTCCGGCGGTCGTTCTTCTATCTCGATATATTCACCCAGTATTGTTCGTGGTGCGAACTTGTAGGTCTCTGCGGCAACGATGAGGTTCGTCCTTGCTTCATGCGCCGAGTGGGCAATCTGTGATGTGCCGATCTTGTTTACCACCGCCCCGTTGACGGTGACCGCATCTGCCCCCACAATGACCAGGTCGATATCGTTGATGAAATACCTGACCGCAGAATCGACAATGTAATTCGTCTTGATCCCTGCATCGTCCAGCACCCTCAGCGTGAGAAGTCCCTGATTCCTCGGTCTCACCTCTGTCGCAAACACCTCAAAATCGACGCCTTTTTGGTGTGCCTCGAGCATGCAGGCCAGTGCGGCTTCTGAATTGCAATGGGTGAGCAGGACATCTCCATCCCTGATATGCCTGGCACCAATCTCTCCGATCCGTGCAACCGCATCCCCGGATGTCTGTATGAATTCACGGCACTCCGCATCGAAACGCTCCCGGGCCAAATCCAGCGGAAGCTCGCAGTCCAGGGAAGAGATCACCCTGTGTATCGCATTGGGAAGCGATACCGCCGTGGGGCGGGCGCGGGCAAGGGTGGCTCCTGCCTGCCGCATCAGGCGACAATATGATCCTGTATCGGGAACGTCAAGATCCCGGGAATGTCTCGAAAGCGCCTCTACCGCGGCCCGGGCGATTCTTCCCGCACCACGTATCTCCATGTTCTTTATCATCTCTGCGGTATCAGTAACGACCATTGAAGCTACCGATCATTACATGCGGACAGACAACAAAGAACTTTGCGGGGTATTCCACGTCAATGTCGATCGCCGTGGTATTCGATAGCGCCGGAACACTTCTCCATACCTACCGGGTTGCAAAAGATGTGGGAAAGGGCATACTCTTGCCCGGAATCGAGACCGTTACACTTACATTCAGCTCCCCGGACCGGGTCCTGACCGTCATCCATGTCCATTCGAGAGAGATCATGGATAGTCCGCCCGATATGCTCCTTTCCCGGTATCTCGAGCAGAACATGATAGGGTTCGGAGTCAGTTGCACAAGAAAGATCGTGAGCGCGAGAGATATCGGGGATGTGTTGTATACTGATACTGTAGCTCGCATCGAAGACCTCCAGGACTGTATCAGGAATGCATGGGCGGTCTGCAGGCGTGAATCGGTCATCTCGATGAACAGCGGCGTTATCCTGAACCTGCAGAAAAAAGAGATCGAGTTCACGGTCACCACGGGAGGCAGACCTTTCGAGGGCGCCAGGAGGGTGATCGATGACCTCCACCGGATCGGCATACCGACCTTCATCGCATCCGGGGACAGGGCGGCAAAACTTGAAAAGATGGCTGATTACCTTGGAATTCCAAGAGACCGGGTCTTTGGGGTGGCAACTCCGACGATCAAGGCGCAGATCATCGCAGATCTCCAGGCCGAATATGACCGGGTCGTCATGGTTGGGGACGGAATAAATGATCTCTGTGCAATGAAGAAGGCGGATATCTCGATCCTGTCCGAGGAACAGTCCGGTGAAAAACCGGAAGAACTCTACGAGGCGGCAGATTTCGTAATTAAAGATGTACGTAAAGTGGTAGACATTGTAAAGAACATTGTCGGCGCCTGATTATCCCTCCTTTAGCGAGATATAAAAAGTAATATGCCACCACTGCAACATTAGGTATGAAAGAGGATTTGAATGACCCCATTGATCACCGTAAAGAATCTCTGCATGGACTTTGATGGAAAAAGAGTCCTGAAAAATATTTCTTTCGAGATAGGAGAAGGAGAGGTACTCGGCATAATCGGACGAAGCGGGGCTGGAAAGACCGTATTGATGCATCTTCTCCGTGGTATTGAACAGCCCCCCACCTCCGGAAAAATCATCTACCATATCGCTGCCTGCGATTCCTGCATGTACATCTGCATGGGAAGCGCGGCAAAGAAGAGAAAATGCCCGGAATGCGGCGGGAACCTCGTTGCAAAAGACGTGGATTTGTGGGACGAGAAGAACGAGGAGATGAAACGCCACATAATGAAAAGAACGGCGATAATGTTCCAGAGGACGTTTGCCCTCTATGGAAATGACAGGGTCATAGAAAATGTCCTCCATGCGCTCGACGATATCGATTATCCTGCGGAGAAAGCCATCAACAGGGCCGCCGACCTCCTGGATGAAGTCCGGCTCTCGCACCGGATGATGCACATAGCACGGGACCTGTCGGGCGGGGAGAAACAGAGGGTGGTGCTGGCCCGGCAGCTTGCAAAAAATCCCTTCCTCCTCTTTGCAGATGAACCGACAGGGACACTCGATCCCGAGACAGCCCATCTGGTCCATTCAATGCTCACAAATGCCGCGAAATCCAACACCATGGGTATGGTCGTCACATCTCACTTCTCCCAGGTGATCGAGGAGGTGGCAGACCGGGCGATGCTCCTGGTCGATGGTGAGATTGCCAGGCTCGGAAGCCCTTCCGAAGTGATCGCGGAGTTCATGAAAGATCTCGTCGATGAAGAGGAGTACCAAACCCCACCTCTTGGCGAGAATGTCCTGATTGCGAGGGATGTATACAAGCGCTACATCTCGGTAGACCGGGGCGTTGTCAGGGCGGTCAACGGGGTCACATTCAACGTCGCCGAGAAGGAGATCTTCGGTATCATCGGGAAATCCGGCGCAGGGAAGACCACCCTCTCGCGGATCATCGCGGGCATAATCGAACCAACATCAGGTGAGATGATCATTCGAATCGGTGAGGAACTGGTTGACATGACCAAACCCGGTATCGAGAACCGTGGGAGAGCCAAGGGGTACATCGGGCTTCTCCACCAGGAATATGACCTCTTTCCCCACCGCACGGTCCTCGACAACCTCACAGACGCGATTGGCCTCGAGTTTCCCAAGGAACTGGCGATGAGGAAGGCGATCATCACGCTCAGGATGGCGGGATTTTCCGAGGAGAAGAGCCAGGATATCCTTGACAGGTACCCAAGCCAGCTCTCCGAGGGCGAGCGGCACAGGGTGGCACTTGCCCAGGTCCTGATACGTGAGCCTCGTCTTGTTATCCTCGACGAACCCACCGGAACCATGGATCCCCTCACAAAGATCGATGTGAAACACTCGATCATGCATGCGCGGGACGAGATGGAGGAGACCTTTATCGTGGTCTCGCATGACATGGAGTTCGTGAGGGATATCTGTGACCGGCTGGCGTTGATGAGAGGCGGAAAAATTGTCCAGATTGGTGGGACCCGGGAAGTCCTGGACAGCCTGACCGACGAGGAACGGGAGGTCATGGGAAAGTCCGCCCCTCAATAGGTGTACAATGATCACCATACATCTTGATGGAACGCGACTGGAAACAGAGGCAGGTTCCAGGTTAAAGGACATAGTAAAGGGCCGGGATCCGGCCTGCTGCGTGGCTGTCATCCGGCCGGCAACCAAGGAATCTGAAGAGACAGATAGTTTTTTGCTGAATACCAGCTCCGGCGAGGTTGGAATCGAGGCCACAGTGCAGGGTACTGCCTTTCTCAATCTCCTCGAGATAGGTGACACGCTGCCACTTCACTGGTCGGATCGGTATGCAGCAGCGTTCGGCCCGTTCTCGAGCGACATCTCGCCGGACAGGAGACCCCACCTGTACGAGCGGGGAGATGTGGTTCTTGGGTGCGGAGGGTACGACCCGAAAAAATCCTACCTGATATTCTGCAAGATGCGCCATTATGCCGACTTTGGCGCTTCGTCAGACGGGGGTGTCGTCGCACGGGTTGTGAGCGGGCGCGGAATTGTCGACCGCTGGTCGACTGGGGATGCGATCTGCGCCATCAACCCGGTCATGAGCTGGGCCGACGTCAGCAGGTCGTTTACCACCAATGATGACGATCTCGTCCTCGAAGACGGGATGGAGATCATCACCTATGTGCAGATCGCGGCACTTGGGTATTCTCCGGACCATATCGGGACAGAGGCGGCTGACAGTGTTGAACATCTCCTCCTCTCGATGCAGGACGGCCATTTCGTGGTCGGGAGAGATACCAGCACCCACATCCGTGACGAAAGGCTGAGCAGGACGGATGTTCCCTTCGAAGTCTCGACGCACAGGCACGAAGGAGCGGTTACACTCCGGACACGGGGGAACTCGAGAGGCAGTGTCTACATCTATACTGCCGATGTGCCCCGCACACCCGCCCATACAACAGTCGGACAGGTCACCCACGGTATCCCCCTTGCCCGCCTGGCGAAGGAAGGAGATGTGTTCTGCGTGAAGGTCGAACCCAGGCAGTTCGATCTCGTGGGAATGTCACTTGGTGAGGCCCTGGAGGCCGCGGCCAGGAGGGGGATCGGGGTGCACCCCGACACGGACGATGAGGTGAACATTGTGGTCCTGCAGGAACCCGCAACGACACTGGAGAGCCTCTCGAATGGTTCGGTGTCACTCACAACGATTGCACTTGAAAAGGTTATCGATATCATGCTTGACGCAGAATCCGCCCCGGCATCATGTGACATCTTCAGGAGAAGCACCGGACTTCACCTTCATTCAGTTGGCAGCATGCCGTTTTTCTTCAACTTCGAGGACGTTTACCTCTTCAAACCAACCATGAAAAAAGGGACCCAGATCATTCCTGAAAATACTCCGCAGACTGTCGTTCCTGCCGGCAGCCTCGCTATCACCAATGACTCACGGAAGGGATCAGGGATGGCCGGGGTCAGGCTGACCGATAACAGCGAGTTCGGCCCGACGTCGGAACCGTTCGAAGGCACCAACCTGATAGGACGTGTCCTTGACCAGGAGAAAGTCAGGCATTTGAAAGAGAAAGAGATTGTATACATCCGGGAGGTGAAGCCATGACCGAGTATAAGCCCCTGTATGTCGGAACGGTAACAAAATATGTGTTCGTGGAGTCCCCTGATATGACCCCGGGGGATCTCGCCATACGGGCCTATGAGATCTCACAGGGGGTCATGATCAAGGAGACGTGTTTCGGGCTCCAGATAACCGGGAAAGAAGAGGATGTCAATGCGGTCATCAGAGTGCTCCGCGAACTTGACCCCACCCATATCTTTGTCAAGGACAGGGGTTTTCCACCCGGAGATCCCAGGAGATGCCGGGCCAACCTTGGGGGTGCACGCCCTGGTTATTATGGACACGAGTTCGAGCTATCGCTGATACGAAATGTCTCCAGGGGTCTCGATAGTCTGGCATCCCGGGACCCTGAAAAAGTACCCAATCCACCTTCCCCGGAGAGCGGGGTTGCCCTGGATACCAGGAAACTGAAAAAGATAATCGAATCTATGGAGGGCTGAAATGGCAAAAGTTTTCATTTACCCGGCTACCAGCCTCATTTTATCCGACCTCGTGGCCCGGTTCGGTCATACACCACTCAGTGCCGCAATACAGATCAGGGAGAGAATCCAGACACCAGGCCTCGATTCCCCACCCCTTCAGATAACTCCTGAAGAGCCGAAGAAAGGTCTCAAGTATGCGGCTGTAGAGGTCCCGTCCGGTGTCCGGGGCAGGATGTCCCTGTACGGACCCATGATAGAGGAGGCCGAGGCGGCCATCATCATCAATGACGCGGATTACGCCTTTGGCTGCATGGGTTGTGCCCGGACAAACGAACTGATAAAATTCCTTGTACGGAGCAGTGATATTCCGGTGCTTGATTTAAACTACCCGAAAAATGAGGAGGAGGGCGAGGAATTCGTGGCGGCAATACATGCATTTCTGAAAAGACTGGAGGAGAGCAGGTGACAAAAGTACGTGTCGCCCAGCTCTCCTGCGGCCCTGAGTACAGCGGAGTCCAGAAGGAGATAGACGAGGCCGCTGCCGCAGTGGATGCCGAGATCTTCTATCCAGACATCAACCTGGCAGACATCAGGCGCGGATCAAAGGAATTCGGGCTTGATGTGCGGAGCGCTGATCTCAAGCTTGCCATCGCACGGGGGAAAGCCCTTGTTGAAGGGCGTGTCGAGGCCGATGCGGTCTTCATCGCCACCTGTTTCCGGTGCGCCGAGGCGGC
>DAWO01000066.1 GCA_002509485.1 Methanolinea sp. UBA477 | reverse complement strand
AAAGACCCTGTACCGGCGGTTCAGGTACCCGATAACCTGGGTGTTGGCTCCGCTGGCATAGAGAACCACCGGGTCCTGGCACCCCGTCGCCCACCTCCCGATCTCCACGTGTGCCACACAATGGTTCACCCCGACAACCGGAACGCCAAGTCCTATCGCAAGCGACCGCGCGGCTGTGGCAACCGTCCGGAGGCATGGCCCCAGGCCTGGCCCCTGTGAAAACGCAACACCCCCGATCTCAAGTCTCCCTTCAATAACCCGGGAGATGACAGATCTCATCTCGGATGCGTGGTGCTGCGCAGCTTCCCGTGGGTGAATGCCGCCGGCGGGTGGCCTGTACGGCTTCGAATACAGGGCAATACAATCAGTATCAAAAACAGCGGCACTGAGGTTCCAGGCTGTTCCCTCAATCCCTAAAATCTGCCCATAAACAGGCATTTTCTCTTATTTCTTGAACTCGGTGTACCCGCACTTGCCGCAGGCGATCCTGTCTGTGTGGTCGGCCATGATGATACCCGGACCACAACGGGGACAGAATTTCTTATCAAAGACTGCCGTGTCCCCCTCTGCCTTGTAGTAGGAACTCCGCTTCACAGACGGTGCTGCTGCCTTCTTTGCTGCCATTATGCTTCCTCTTTCGGTTTTGGCATGCCTCTCGTGACAAGGTAAGAGCGCTCGGTCTTCTCCTTTGCTTCCTTGCTGTCATAGATCCGTGCATTCCCCCGCAGCTCTGTCATGCCATAGCTGGTCTTCATCGAGTCGAGCACTACCTGATCCTCGCCAACATTGAGTTGTGCGGCAAGTTTACCGACAACCTGCACGCGGGAGGGGGTGGGGCCATCAAAACGGAGGATGAAATCAACCTCTCTCCTCGCGAGGAGTTCATTCCTTATATCCCTGGTAACCTCAAATTCCATCGATATCCTCTTATTATAGGCATTGAAGTTATTTATATCCTGGCCCCTGCAGAAAAGGCGAAACCCGAATTCGTCAAATACCTTGAAAATTGATCATTTATCGATATTTTCATCCCGGAATACAAAATGGGAAAGCAACTCCCTTGCTTTTTTCCGGGCCTTCCAATCGACTTCACACACCACCACGCCCTCACCCGGCTGGCCGTAGAGAATGACTGCACCCTCCGGGGAACAGATGACGAGCGGGATAACCGCAAGGTCTTCTTCTCCCTCAACGATGATGAGAACCGGCGGTTCTTTGCTGACGGCATCGTGCAACGCCCGTACCATCTCCCTGGTAAGGGTTCCGGGAGGGTTTCGCGCATGCATTCTTTGGGAAAAGACGGCAGGGGAGAACTTGCAGGGTACCCTCATGGTGTGGCCGTCAATGACCGCAATGTCCGGGATTACGCCGTTTTGAATGAGATAGTAGGTCACCACATCCCCAACGCTGTATATGATCCGTCCGTCCAGTCCGGAGATCACATCTGTAACACGGGGGTGGAGTCTCCCAAAAGGCGACTTAAAATAGTGGCGTTTGTCCTCTGGAAGAACCAGCATTCAGCGGACCTTCAACGCGTATCTTCCCGGGAGCTTGATATTCATCCTTCTTGCGACTTCCGAGCGCTCGGGGTCGATGATGACAAGGTAGCCGGCCCAGTCTGTACTCAGGTTCGATGTCCCGCAGATGACACAGGCCTCTCCGTCGACGACCCTGTGGCAATCACGGCAGACCGTGACCAGTTTCTTCTTAGCGCCCGCCATGTTCTGCTTTCTCCTTCTCCAGCTCCCTGTTCAGATCCTCTTCGAGCCAGCGTGCCGTCCCGAGTCCCGACTGTCGCATGGTAAGGCCTATCTTGCTGTCCCGGGGCTCGCGTTCGTTGAGAGACAGGGTGACGACTCTTGCCCGTATATTCTCATTCACGCCGATAAAACGCTTGGATTCCTGGCAGATGAGACGTGAGTTCTTCTCGTCATAATTGATGTACTCGTCTGATATCTGGCTGACATGCAGCATGGCATCGATTGGCCCGAGGCTTACGAATGCACCGAAACTGGTCGTCTCCACCACCAGCCCCTCGATGATCTCCTGCAGTGACAGGCGCAAAACAACGGACTCAAAGTCCACATCGTAGTATACCGCTCCGTCACCGGGCACGATCTCGCCTTCCCCTACGTCAAGAACCTCAGTCACCGCGATAAATATCCCAATCTCCTTGTCGATGCTTCCCTCCAGCTGTTCCTGGAGCACATCCAGTATAACCGACTTCAACTCCTCTCCGAGCCGGTTCGGCGGCACCCTCACCTTGTCTGCCAGTTTCATCCTGTAATACATGGACCCACCTATCTCCTCAAGATCTCCAGTTTCTTCCGTTGTTTTAATGTTATTACCGGAATGCTATATGAAAGCAGGGTATTTCTGAGTGCCCGGTCGTTGGTCATCACCATGCATCCCTCACGGCGGGCATAGTCCACAATTTTTTCATCAACACTGCCTTCCGGAATACCGCTCTCAACACGGGTGCATCGTTCCACGAGTGAAAGGGCCGAACGTGCGGCACTGCCTTCCCGGCCCATTCCCCTGGCAAGACCCCGTAACTCATTGATCACGTCAGCTAATATCAATGGTTCATATGCCCCGATAAGGTTTCTGACCTCCCAAAAGATATCGATCCTGAACTGAAACTGGATCATCAGGGCATTTGCATCAAAAAGAACCGTTATTCGGTCAGCTCTCCCATTCCGATCAGGCGCCATCTGGCTCCCAGCTGCCTGCTGATTGCTATCCGTGCACCAACCTCCACGCATACGGGGCGCTTTAAGACAACTTCAGACATGTCCTTTTTGGTGCTGCTCACCACGCCCACTGTCACTGCAGTTCCGACCGAGAGCATGAGCGGCTCGTTATGTTTCAGTGGTTCGATGACGAGCTCGCTGCTCGATCCAACAACCCGCTCCATCAGGGTGACCCGGAACTTCAGCCGGTCCCGTACGGGCGGGAGGTGTCCCACGTGCCCGGCGACCTGGCCTGCCAGTGCATCACTCTTGGTGAGGGCCGGGTCAAGCTTGGTCCCCAACCCGAGCAACCCTCCGGGAGTGGCTTCCGCAACCTTCCTGGACCCGGCGTTGATGGTGGTTATCCGGGTCGTGATGGGTTCCCACCGTATCCTGTTCTCCACCTGGACCTGTCTTCCCGGCCGTATCTCGATGTCCTCGCCTTCTTTCAAGACTCCCCGTATGAGCGAACCCCCTATCACACCCCCTTTCACATCCCTCCAGCTCGATCCTGGTTTGTTGATGTCAAAAGAACGGGCGACCAGCATGAGCGGTTCTGCCCCGGGATCGCGTTCCACATCCGGGATGGTCTCATTCAGTGCCTGGATCAGTGCTCCGACATTGATATCTTTCTGGGCCGATACCGGGATTATCGGGGCATCTTCGGCGATGGTCCCCTTCACGAATTTTTTTATCTGCTCATAGTGCTTGAGCGCTTCTTTCTGGG
>DAWO01000088.1:2083-10559 GCA_002509485.1 Methanolinea sp. UBA477 | reverse complement strand
TTGTTAGTGCGGAAAGCCGGATAACCGTTACCACAGAAATCGATGGGGAAGCGCGATCAGTGTCTATAGAACTTTCAGATAAAGATTACCATTCGGCCATTTACGCACACGATCGTCAAAATAAAATTAAATGCATCGGTAGATTGGTAAAAGAAGGTAATTACTACCATCTAGAAAATCCAAAAGATTTTGAAGTAATTAGAGATTTAAATGAAACAACTATAGAAAAATGGTTAATCTAAAAGATATGCGGGGGAAGGGATTCGAACCCTTGAACTCCTGCGAGATGGGACCCTAAATCCCACTCCTTTGACCTGGCTCGGAAACCCCCGCAAGAATATGATCAATAACTGGATCTCGTATCATTTAATAGTATAATACCCCAAATCCAGCGCTTTTGACCCGGGCCTGGCAACCCTCGCGATGGATTTGTACTTTCCATCTCCGGGAACTTCTCTCTTTCTATAGCGGAGTTTTCAAAAGTGCATCAGGTGTTTTCTAAAGACCCCTTCGTCATCCTGGTGCATCTCCGGATTGCGTTGCCGCGGGTTTGGTTGGGGGGTGGACACCCCTCCGGGATTATCACATGCGCTCCGGTTGGGACCCGATGCGCGTAATGCCGATTCACTCTGCCTGGACCCTACGAATCGTCCGTATTCAAAGCAGACAGATTTTGCGCATTTTTCGCAGGATTACAGATTTTTGCGCAGTATTTTCTCACAGCATTAAGCCCCGATCAGCTGGAAACTCCGGTAGATATGATTCCCGGGTCATTATATCGTAAAATTATTATTTTGCGCAATCTTTATATGCTTGGAGATAAAAGAGAAATATGCCATATATGAAGGCCAGGATGATAACGTGGACCGAGCACTGATCCATACCTTGTCATCTCAGCACCAGCAGGGTATGGCACTCCCCTCCATCGATACATAGCGGGAAAGATATGGCAGGTAGAAAGATCACCGGTCAAATAGGAGATGAGAAGGCAACTGATCGTTCGCCACCTTTCGATCAGGCCCTCATTGACCGTGATCATTCCCTCCTACGAGCGAAGATACTTGCCAAACTTGACGATGAAGATGTGAGAACCGCGCTGACCAGGCTCGGCAGATAGGCCTTTGTACATATATGGTACCCCTTTTCTGCTTTTTCGGGCAGAAAGGAAAAAAAGGGCGATTGCAATCATGGAGCAGCATCGCCCGAATGGTTCATAACCCTCAAACAAAAAACTCCCCCTTTCCTTCAATTTCCAGTCACGTATGCTTCCATAGTATTCTTTGGCTCCTGACCCCCCGGATTGGTCAGGCAGGATCGCATGAATGTGCGTCTCTGTCCGGGCATCCCCACGCAAATAAGATATTTCATGTGTGCACACGATGTATGGGATGAAGCGACTCGAGCACCTGGGCATCATCGCCCACGATATGGGCATGATCTTCAGTTTTCTCGGGGTGATCACACTCCTGCCCTTCGTGGTGCTGATCATCTACCGGGAGTGGGACATGATCGTGCCCATGGCGACAGTCCCTTTCACCTTCGTTGTGCTCGGACTGCTCATATCCAAGGTGCCGAGCGGGGAGCATGTCCCCCAGATCTCCGTCGCGCTGGCGGCGGTTGCCCTGACCTGGTTCGTATCGGCGGTAATCGGCTCATTTCCATTCATCGTGGGCCTCGGAATGTCGCCAACGGACAGCATATTCGAGTCGATGTCAGGATGGACCAGCACGGGATTCACCGTGATGACCTCGCTTGATACGGCGCCTCGTGTTATCCTTTTCTGGCGTTCATTCATGCAATGGATAGGGGGAATGGGGGTGATTGCATTCGGGATAGCACTCATGTCGCATTCGAGCCTCATTCAGTTCCGCCTTTATCGATCGGAGGGTCGGACCGAAGCCCTCATGCCGAGCATCGTCTCCACCGGAAGGAGAATGTGGGGGATATATGTTCTCCTGACTGCTGGCTTCACCATCATGATTCTCTTGACAGGGTTACCGCTCTGGGATGCGTTAAACCTCGTTATGACCACAATTTCAACGGGTGGGTTTTCCATCCATAACCAGGGAGTCTCATATTATCAAAACGGCATTCTGGAAATGCTTCTCCTCCCTGTCATGATAGCAGGAGCAATCCCTTTCAAGCTGTATTTTTTTCTATACCGGAGAAAGGTGTCACGGTTCTGGAAAGACCCGGCGGTCAGGCTGATTCTTGCCCTCGCACTGATAGGATCACTCGCGGTTTCCCTTAATCTCTATCTTTTGGCAGAATACCCCTTTAAGGAAGCAGTCAGACAGGGATTCTTCTGCACCATCTCCGGGTTCACCTGCTGTGGTCTGCAGAACTCTTCCCTGATCTGGAGCCCCCTGCCCCTGCTCATCGTCATCATGCTCATGCTGATCGGTGGAGCATCGGGCAGTACTGCGGGAGGGATAAAGGTAAACAGGATAATCCTCGGCTACGAGGGACTTATCTGGTGGTTCAGGCGATTTTTTGTCAGCAGCAGGGTAATTGTCCCGTTCACCCATGAAGGGAGGAACATCCCCCGAAAAATTTCAGAACTCGAACTCTCCAAGAATATCCTCATCATCACCCTCTGGGTTCTGCTCATCTTCGTTGCTACGTTAATTGCGCTTCATATTGCACCGGCCGTCATGTCCATGCATATTGTTGTCTTTGACCTGGTATCTGCTGCGAGCAACGTGGGTCTTTCAGCAGGATATTTTACCCCCTCCGCCCCCCTTCAGATAAAATGGCTTTTTATACTTGTAATGTGGATCGGGCGACTGGAAATCATCCCCGTTCTGATCCTCTTTCTCGGACTGTTCAGGGGTTTTGATATCAGGATACCCCGGTAACCGTTTCATGGAAATAAGGGGTAGACTGTCCGTGAGGAGGCCCGGTTTTTCCGTGGGGGAGGAGAGCCGCACCCCCCCGGAAGGGATAAGGTGAATGCGGTTTACCTCAGTTCGGGCTTTTTTGTCCCAATTGCCCATTAAATTCTCCTGAACTGTCTGCATTCTTCATGCATTCAGGTTTCTTTTGGGGACCGGCGATTGAAGATGAGGTTGACAAAGAGAGTTAAACCGTTTAATGCTCCCAGTATCGCCGATATCAATCATTTTAGTAATATGAAAACCCTTATCTGGCTTACCCCTGTACCTGTTGTATGCTGGAGAACGCCGGATGCCTGGTGACGTGGTAAGTATCCTGATTGCGGCAATCATTTCCTGGATTCTGTTTGTCAGCATCGATCTCATCTTCGGACTCCCAAAGACCGGAGGTGTCAGTGGGGCAAGAGAGATTGCAGGAGAGATCGAGCGGGAAGGGGGATCCCTCCATGGCGGGTACATGATGGGAAATATCGTATGCTCTCCTGATGCCTCCGCAGGGACTCTCCTGGCCGCATGCGGCGTGTATATCGCAGGCATTCCCGGCGGACTTGCCGCTGCCGTCCTGGTCTATGTCGGAAACAGGATCTGCTATGACCGCGGGTATGCAGGAACGACCGGTGCACTGGCAGCCACTTTTCTCATATATGGATTCACCACTATCGGGTTCTCGGCGGCGCATTTCATTGCAGGAATGGTCATTGCAATTCTTACCATCCAGGGGATATCGCACACCCATGCCAGCAGGCTGTTGTCCCGCCTCTGGGGGTGGAGGTCATAACCACACAGGAGATCGCAATTCTCGTATGTGCTGCAATAGGGGTAATCTCTGCGGTCAGGGTGATTGCAGAAAGGAACACCATGAAAAAGCTCCCGTTCCTCAATGTCCTCTCGTTTGCAATCGCAGGATCGCTTGCACTCCTCCTCCCTGATCCGCTCACCATTCTTGCAGCCGCAGCATATTTCGTTGGAACAACGCTTGAATCGAATGCAATCGCAAGCAGCTATGCGGGAGGGCCGAAGAACGATGAATGAGCTGCTGCTTGGTGCATTCGGGGCCCTCCTGGTGCTTGGTGCAGGGGCGACCATCCTGGAGCATGATCCGTACAAGAAGATCATCTCCCTGTCCGTGCTCATAGCAGGCGCAATCCCGTTCATCGTGGACCGTGGTCTCCTTGATGTCGCTACAGCCGTTGCCCTGATCGCCCCGCTCTCTACGATATTCATCCTCATGGCTGTCAGGAGGGCAACTCCGTGAACCCCGAATTCGTCCTCGGCCTGTTTCTTATCCTCGCAGGTACGGTCTCCGTGGCGTTTCCCAGGAGGAAGGACTACATCACACGGCTCATCAACCTGGAGATCCCGGCATGGGGCCTGCTCCTCCTCATGCTCTCGTACAACGAAGCGCTCGCGCTGCTCACGTTCGGGGCCGTTACAGCCCTGACGGTATACATCTTTGTCCGGGTTATCCAGAAGCGGGAGGGCGATGCATGATCATCTCCAGGATATCGCGTTTCATCTCCAACTTCGACAACCTTCTCGCCCTGTTTGCCGGAGCATGTGCCGTGCTTGCAGTACTCTTCGTCCTCTTCCTGCCGCTGCCGTATTCCGAAGATCAGCTCTATCCAAAGGAGATCGACGAATCGAGCCCCCTCTATCCCTATGAACGGGGAGGAACCCCGTTTGAACGGGCGGACATCCACGTGCAATACCCGGAAAACTCGCCCTTTGCAGGGTACGTGACTGCCTATCTCACCCCCTTCTCCCTCGCCCTCTCACGGCTCACTCCCCATGCCGGGACCACTATCGTCGCCCACCCCGGAGGGATACTGGATGAGATACTGTACAATACCCGTGGACTGGATACAGTGGTGGAGACCACCATCCTCTTCATCGCGTTTGCCATCGGGTCATACCTCTTCCGGAAGGGTTCGTAAAGATGTGGAACGAGTATTCTGTCGGTCTGGCCCTGGTGATGATCTCGGCCGTGATAGGCTTTCTGGCATTATTACGCGAGCAGGACGACCTCCACCGCCTCCTCATCATCGACCTGGTCGAGATCCCCTCCCTGGCGATAATCGCCCTCCTTGGAACCGATCTCGCAGAGGCGCTCATACTGCCCGGCCTCGTGGTCGGAATAGCAGAACTCCTGGCACTCTCACAGATATACGTGACAAAGGAAGGGCTTCGAAAACGGCCTGTCCGCGGGCTACATATCGAGGTGGTGGAACATGCCCATGCACCGGTGATCATCCCGGCACTCCTCGTGGGATACGGTATCGTCCTTTCCGGGTTCACCGGCGGTGCGGTGGCGGCTCTTGGAGCCATCTTCTTTGTTATGTCCCGCGGCAGCACGGACAGCTACGAACTGGTCGAGATGGCGAGCGGAATTGCGTGGGCAGCCTGGATCGCCTCGTTCTTCGTCTTCATGTTCTTCCCACAGTACTGGTATGCAGGTGTCATGGGGGCCGCGGTAGGGATCCTGGTAAAGGTCGCAGCAAAGATGACCCTTGTTGGGTCGATGTGGGGCGAGGCAGAATGATCGGGATCGGTGGTCAGCCATTATTCATACTCCCGTTTGGCGATATAGTGTTGTATTTCACCCCATTTACGCTCACCCTCTTCATCTTCGCCCTGGTCTTCACCGTCCTCGTGATAATCAGCAAACCCGAGAGGCAGATCGATATCGTGTTTGGGGGTGACGCCTACCTTGCAAAGGAGATCTCGATATCCGATATGAAGTTCCGGAGGTTCATGGCCATCGCATGTGGTCTGGCCTCCATGGGTGCCATGGTCACCGGGGACATCTTCGATTTTGCCCTCTTCACCTCGCTCGTGGGAATATGTAACGTGGGTATCGTTGCCGCCGTGAAGAGCAGGCACGTCCAGAATGCAGCCTACCAGTATGGCCTGGTCGCCATGAGCGCGACGGTCCCCCTATTCGCAGGTGCAGCGATAGTCGCTGCGACGACAGGGACCCTCTCCATCCTGCAACTTGCGTTGCCGGGTGCAACGAAAGTCCCACTGTTAGTCAAAGCGCTGTTGACCCTCGGGGTGATGGGTGAAGGTATGGCGCCGTTCTATGCAGCGAAAGCGGAGATGTTCCGGGCTCCGGGCGCTCCCTATGTGATCATGTGCTCCCTCTCGTCCCTGCTGATCTTTCTGCGGGTGATCGAGGTTGTCCTGACGGTGTGACAGATGAAGAAAGAGATTCCATTCACCATGATGCTGCTTTCAGGCTTTGCAGGAATTGCAGCAACGGCCCTCTGGGCCCTGAACCTCATGCCGCTCCTCTATTATGAAGGTCTTTTGGTGGTTGCATTCCCGCTGTTTGTCCTCTCGACGGGCCTGTGGTGGATGGCACGACAACGGGATCCTGATATACCATTCCTGGGGTACTGAAATGATACACTACCTGCTGTTTGCTGTGTTCTTCGGCCTTCTGCTGCTCGGGATACACCGGAAGGTTATCGCCCGCATACAGCGGAGACCGGGTCCCCCTGTCTGGCAGGAGATACTCCACATGTTCAAGTTTTCGTTCAAGAGCACGTGGGTTCCTCAAACGGCGAGCGAGACGCTTTTTGTCGCGGTGGTATTGATTGCCATCGGTATCTGGACGGCGGCATTCTTCATTGTCCTTGCAGGGGGCAGCCTTCTCATAATCTTTGGGATCTACATGCTGCACAAGATCGTTGAGCATGGGTTCGGCCTCTCCTCGGGGTCGCCCTATGGAAAGTTCGGGGGTGTCAGATCGGTCATCTCCGCGGCATCCGAGATTCCGCTTTTTGTATCGGTTGCCGCGATCACACTCTTCACAAAGTCCCTCTCCATATCAGATATTATCGCATACCAGGAGGTCTCCGGACCACTGATATTCGTCATCCCCCTGGTGGCAGTTGCAATGTACATGGTGATAGTCTCAAAGATGCCGTTTGGCCCGTTCTCGATCGTGGAAAGCAAGGAACTGGTGAGTGGATACAAGACAGAACATTTCGGTGTCTGGAGGGCAGGCCTTGAGATCTGCAACGGGTTGAAGACATACGTGCTGCTGATGACCTTTATCCTGGTGTTCATCGGTGCAGTGCCGTTCTGGCTGATGCTCGTCCTGATGGTTCTCATCGTCGTCACCCTCTCGTTTGTATGCGCACTCTGCCCCATGCTCTCGCCGTTTGACAGTGTCACTGTCCAGACCCTGATCACTGCTGTCATGATCGTGTATGTGGCCCTCCTGTGGTGGTTGCTATGATAAAGGAGTTCGTTCTTGCCGGAGGAGTCTTCTACATTCTCCTGGACGGCGTCCAGATCATCGGGAGGCCATCGGTCAACATGCAGGGCCTCGCTGTTGGAATTCTCCTGCTTGCTGCAACCAGTGTCTTCTGGTACCGGGAGGAGGTACCGCTGAAGAGATGGGAGTATCTCCTGGTCTGGTGTGCTGTGATGCTCTTCGTCTTGTATGGAGCGCTGATATATGGAGGGATACTGTGAGCAGGTATCTCTACGAAAAGGACCTCGTGGCCATGAAATATGCCATACTGATAAGCACGAGGCATGATCGGCTCGTCAGGGAGATAGCAGGCGATCTCGGAATTAGCCCCCAGAACCTGAGAAGATACATGATAGAGAGATTCGATATGATACTGATGGAGAACCTGCCTGCACGCTACGAGGCAGGAAAGGCCGAAACAGGGAATGACGCCCCACTTGCGGATGCCCTGGGACGAGTCATGTACACCCGGTATATCCCCCTGCTTGAACGGGAAAATATGAATGCGATACTTGGACAGGTACGGGAGATGATCGCGAATGGCACCCCCCAGGAAGAGGCAGTTTCGAGGGGAAAGAGGATGATAGGAGAGGAGATTCGCACATGAGTATTCTTCAGTCATTCAAGAACCTGGTGCGGTCGAGATCGATACACGTGACCTACGTGGATGTCGGCTCCTGCAACGGATGCGACATCGAGGTGCTGGCATGCCTTGCACCACGGTATGACATCGAGCAGTATGGGATATATGTCCACAACAATCCACGGGAAGCAGATATCCTGCTTGTTATCGGTGCCTACACCCCTGGCTGGGAGGACAAGCTGCAGGGCCTGTGGGAGAAGATACCTGACCCGAAGGTGGCGATCGCGATCGGCAACTGCCCGATCTCGGGCTGCGTATTCAACAGGCCGCACAGTTATGTCAACCCCCCCGTCTCCAAGCACATCCCCATCGCGGCACAGGTGCCGGGCTGTCCCCCGCGTCCGACAGAGATTTTACAGGCTGTTCTCTCCCTTGCTCCAGAAGTGTTCAAGGACTATGAAAGGAGGAAAAAATGAAGAAGACCGTCGATGTGTCAATACCCATCGGCCCTGTCCATCCCTGCTTCAAGGAACCGGCACGGGTGAAATGCGAGACCCGGGGAGAGTATGTACTCTCTGCCGAATGTGAACTGGGCTACATGAAGAAAGGGATCGAGCTGATCATGAGAGGCCGGCCCTGGCAGGAGGTCATGTTCCTTGCCGAACGTATCTGCGGCATCTGTTCTGTCATACACAACATGGTCTTCATCGAGGCGCTCGAGAAGATAAGCGGGATCTC
>DAWO01000088.1:0-2019 GCA_002509485.1 Methanolinea sp. UBA477 | reverse complement strand
GGGAGAGCGCCATGGACGAACTCGAGAGGATAACAGGAGCCAGGGTCACGTGTGCATATATCGTTCCCGGCGGTGTGCGGTTCGACCTTCGGGATGAAGACGCAGTCCATCTGCGGGCGAGCCTGGATATCATCGAACGTGACATGAAGAGATACATCAGGATGTTCGAGGGCGGGCCGCTTATTGCCCTGAGATCAAAGGACGTGGGCGTACTGACAAAAGAATCCGCGAAAGAGGCACACGCTGTCGGACCGACCGCACGGGCGAGCGGCATGCCCGAGACCGATATGCGCCTCCATCACCCCACGTACCAGAAACTCAATTTCAAACCGGTTTTTCGGACAGAAGGAGACAATTTTGCCAGGATAATGGTTCGGTTCGAGGAGATAATGCATAGTATCGACCTGATCAGGAGATGCCTGGACATGCTCAGGCCCGGCCCGATCAGGGGCGGGGGAATTCCATCCGCCGGCGAGACGGTCTATCGGGGGGAGGCTCCCCGTGGCGAGTTATCCTATTACCTGAAGACGGATGATGCAGGCCGGATCGTCGATATATCCGTGCAGACTCCATCGATCATGAATATCGAGGCCTGCACTCACTACATGTTGAAAGGGGTGGCATCGCTTGCCGACGTGCCGTCCACTTTCATCAGTGCCGATCCCTGCATCGCATGTACCGAGAGGTAGCAATGATTGGTTCGATCGTATCATATATCAGGGAATTCGCACGGCGCGAGTGGATCCACAAGTTCTTCTTCGCAAAGACCGCCCCGCTCACGACACCCGTTTATTCACGGGGATTTCCCGAGCTCACCGGGAAGACCTGCACCCATGCACTCTTCTGCATGATGGCTTGCCCCGCCCCCGGGGCGATCGAGGTGATCCATCTTGAAGACGGGGGATGGGAACCCCGCATCCACACCGGACATTGTATCAGGTGCGGCCTGTGTGTCGAAGCATGTCCAAACGGCGTCCTCTACAGCGGCCGTATACTGGAATCCATCTTCTATGACAACACCATGCTCTCGTTCTCCTTCCGTATCGATGTTGATACAGACCGCTGCATGGGCTGCGGCAACTGTGCGGTTGCCTGCCCGGTCAACAAGACCATCGACGCCCAGATGTCGCATGGCGGCCGCGCCTCCACAGACGAGCTCCTGCTCAAGGTCAGTGAAGGCAAGTGCGTGGTGCTCCACCCTGAGAAATGTACCGGATGCAAGACCTGCGAGCAGCATTGTCCAAACGAGGCCATCCGGGTAGCCAGGCTCCTGGAGGCGGTACACGCACCCGAGGAGGAACTATGAGATTCCTGTTGAACACCGGCAGAACAATCACGCAGGGCTCGAATGTCGAGCACAAGAACTCTGAAGCGTATAGAGAGGAAGCATCGACCTGCCGGATGAACCCGGTGGACATGATGGAACTTGATATTGAAGAGAGAGCGTCCATCGTCGTCAGGAGTGCGCATGGAGAGATCGTCATGCAGGCAATTCCCGATGCAGGGCAGGCCAGGGGAGAGGTTTTCGTCTGCCTGGGTCCGTATGCCAACCATATAGTCAGTCCTGAAACGCACTGTACAGGAATGCCTGATTTCAAGGCGACGGTGGTAGATATCGAACCCACCACGGAGGGCGTATGGCCGGTATGGAAACTCATGGAATCGGTGGGAGGATGCCGGTATGAAGATTGAAGACGTGGTCTGTACCTTCTGCGGGTGCCTGTGCGATGACCTCGTGGTCGAGGTTGAGGGGGACAGGGTTGTCAATGTCGAGAACGGCTGTACCCTTGCAAATAAAAAATTCATGGGCAATAACCGGTTGAAAACCCCCATTAAACGGGATGGTGGGAACTGGAAGAAGGTCGGTCTCGACGAGGCGATACAGACTGCTGCCGGGATACTCCTTGACGCCGATCGCCCGCTTCTCTACGGCTGGAGCGGAACACACGGGGAAGCCCAGACCATCGGTGTTCACATGGCAGAACTTCTGGGAGCCGTGATTGACAATACATCGACCGT
>DAWO01000069.1 GCA_002509485.1 Methanolinea sp. UBA477 | reverse complement strand
CATATCCCCGGCTATGATCGCACCCTTCTTCCCGGAATAACAGATTACAAGGCTCATCTCATTGACCACCTGCCGGCACGATGGATCGCGACTCCCGGTTCAGCACGCCTCATCACGAAAACTCCATCCGTCGTCTCGCGTATCAGGAAACGGGATACGATCCGGTCAGCGTGCAGCGTCTCGCACGCATGTATCGTGGCAGATATATCTGTATGATATTACCTGTTCTCTCGCACTGGAGAATAAGGATCGCAATCGTTCCGGTGCATCCATGGAGATCGACAAAACAGGTTCTCCGGATTGCGGTTAGGGAAACGACCGGTGAAGCAGGGTACATAAACCGACCTTCTCGTTTGCAGGTTACGCATGCAATACCGTGGCCATCTCCCGGAGAGGGACGTTTCGGCAGAGGGGCAGTTACAGGAGTCCGGCCGGAGTCTTCTCGCACGTTCCGGTATGGATGCAAACAATACTGAACAGGACTTACTGCAATACTGGCGCAGGTACATCCTGGAGTAAAGAGGGGGGATGCGGGCGATGGTCACTATCTACGAGGAAAAGCATCCCTCTCACCGATCGCCCGTTTCCCGGTGTATTCTATTAATGTGCCTCCTCGCTGTTTTGTGTGGGGAGACTGAATCGAATTGTTATCTACATACCAATTCATTCACCGAACCGCCGCCGGGGCGTCCTCACATGACTCATACCTAATTGCTTAATTATGACTGTAAATCAGCCTCGCGGTAATTTCGGGGGCGGCGGTGTGCATCGTACATGGGGGTGTGGGGGCGGATAGCCCCCACAAAATGTATCAGGTTCATCAATCCTATCCACACCACGTAGCGAAGAGCCATTACTGTACGAGGCGGGAATGAACGGACAGCTGCTGCATGATCCTGCTCTGTCCCTGCACCGGTTCTCCTCCTGCATCAGCCCCGAGGAACAGGTTCAGGCGGCTCCTCTGGTTGTTTCCGGTCCTGAACTGGTTCATCCTGTCGCTCTGGAGAGAGAACCCCTCGTGTCCAAGTGCGGCCGCTGCGATCTCTGCAGGGCTCCGGATCTCTATCTCCTGCGTGGGATGGGCTTCGTAATAGAGCTGCCACGCATCCACTTCCGATCCGTCCGGGAGGATGATGACGCCATACTGGCTCCCATCCGGGTTTGTTCGGATCTGGTATTCGTATCCCATCTCCTCTGCCCAGACCGCTGAAGGGTTTGCCATCCCGATCATGGGCTCATCCTCTGGCGGGTGGGCCTCGCGGTAGAGCTGCCATGAATCCACTTCCGATCCGTCCGGGAGGATGATGACGCCATACTGGCTCCCGTCTTCGTTGGTGCGGATCTGGTATTCGTATCCCATCTCCTCTGCCCAGACCGCTGAAGGGTCTGCCATCCCGATCATGGGCCCCATGCCGTCGTCTGCCGCTGCGGGTATTGAGAGGCAGAGTGCGAAGAGAAGAACAAGGCCAATGCCTGTGCATATGTTCATATCTGTATCACCTGCGGACGGAGATCCATTCCGGCCCCGCTCATCCATGGCAGGGTATATCTCCGGATATAGCCGGATCCAGTCTCCATTCCCATCCTGACATTGCCATCGGGAGATGATAAATTATACAGATGGTGATGGTTCAGAAGATCGAAAGAGAGGGATGCTTCGGATCCTCCCTATCCTTTTACCAGGTCTCCGATCTCGTCGAAATACCTCTGGTACTGCCCGAGGTCTCCCCTGGCAAGCGCCTGCTGCGCCCGGTCATACAGGTCGGCGATGCGGGCAAGCCGCTCGAGATCTGTTTCGCTGATGGGGGGTTGGGGCTCCTCCCCGCCCTCTGTGGTCCCGGTTCTCTCCTCGAAGATGACCGAGAGTGCGTCGGAGAGTGTCTCCTGCATGGTCAGGCGGTCGTTGTATGCCACGATCACCCGCTTTAACTGCGGAAGCGTTCCTCTCTCGGTAGCCTCGAGATAGAGCGGCTCGACGTAGAGCAACGAATTCTCTATCGGGATGATCAGCGTGTTTCCCCGGAGAACCGAGGACCCGGACTGGGACCAGAGTGTGATATCCTGCGAGATTGCTGTATCCTGGTCGATCCTCGCCTCCACCTGCATGGGTCCGTAGGTGAGTTCCTGCTTGGAGAACTGGTAGACCAGGAGATCGCCATAGACCGGCTGGTCGGAACGCGCCGCCATCCACCCGATCAGGTTCTCCTTGTTCCTCGGGGTGAACGGGAGCATCATGATGAACTCCTCCCCCTCCTCGCCGGGGAGTTTCATGATGATGTAGTAGGGCACCATCTGCTGCCTCTGCTGGCGGTAGAGCTCGTCAGGGATGACCCAGGCGTCTTCCCTGTTGTAGAAGACCCGCGGGTCCTTCATGTGGTATATTGTGTAGAGCTGGGCCTGTATCCGGAAGATGTCTTCAGGGTACCTGAGGTGTGAACTGAGCGAGTCCGGCATCTCCTCGATCCCCTGGAAGACGCCGGGGAACATCCTGTCATAGGTCGATACCATCGGGTCCTCCGGGTCGATGATGTAGTATGAGACGTCCCCGTTGTAGGCATCCACGACCACCTTCACGCTGTTCCGGATATAGTTCAACCGCTCTCCCGACCCGATGTTCCCGGCCATCACCGGTTCGGAGTACGGGTATGCATCGGTGGTCGTGTATGCATCGATGATCCAGTAGAGCCTCCCGTCTGCGACAACGATGTAGGGGTCGGTGTCATAGGAGAGGAACGGGGCAATCTGTGCAGTTCTTTCGGCGACATTCCGGTTGAAAAGCAGCCGGCTGTCGGGTGTCATTGACCCGGAGACCAGAAGCTCGATGGAGTTGAACTTTATCGCATAGATCAGTTTCTTCACAATCCCGTCCAGTGCGACGCCACCGGTTCCGTCATAACCGGTATAGATATTCTGGTCGCCTGCAGGGTAATCGAACTCGTCGGTGCTGGTCCGGGTCACCGCATAACTGGCGGCGCCCTCTCCATAGTAGATCCGGGGCTCGTCGATCGTGAAATACGGTGACGTTGGGGGGATATCCTTGATGTAGAAGTCGGGGAGACCTTCAGTCGTGACCACGTCCACCGGGTTCATCACCACGCCGTATCCGTGGGTATAGACCAGGTGCTGGTTGACCCATGTCTGGGCCTGTGCGGGCAGGCTTCTTATATCCATCTCCCGCGGAGAGATCAGCACCTGTTTGTACATACCGTCCACCATGTAGCGGTCCACGTCGACGTCGTAGAACTGGTAATAGGTCCGGAAGAGCTGCAGCTGCTCGTAGGTGGACTTGAGTGGTCTCCAGTCCCATAACCGGATATTCTCCACTGTCGCCCGGTTCTCCCTGATATCCTCCGCTGTCAGGGTGTAATTGACCGGGAATATCTGTTCCTCTGCCCGGGAGAGGTCATATGCATCCAGCGTATTCTGGATGTTGTAATCGAGGTACTGCTTTTCCAGGGTGAACTCGTCGGGCTCGACGACCAGCGACTGGACGAGGAGGGCCACGACGATCCCGATTATGGCAATTCCCGCAAACGCGGCGATACTGTATATGATCACCTCTCTTCGCTGGATCTTCTCGTTTAGCAGAAAGCCGATACCGATGATCAGCGCCACGACAGAGAGTATCGTGATGACAGGCAGCGTGATGTGGATATCGGTGTACCCTGCACCAAAGACCGCCCCGGTGGACGAATACAGGATGGAGTACCGGAACAGCCAGAGCCGGGCGGCGAGCACCACGAAGACCAGGAAGAGCAGGATGTTCAGCTGCGGAAGGAAGTCGCTGAAGAAGACCCCCCATACCGGTTCCCTCTCCGCCTCGATATCGAATGTCGGGAACTGTCCGCCCCTGACTCTCACCACGAGAACCTGGAAGAGAAACGCCAGCGCAGAGAGGATTGCGGCGAATATGAAGAGTCCGAGGAGAAACGAGAGGACCAGGGAATAAAACGGCAGCGAGAAGACGTAAAACCCGATATCCTGGGAAAAGACCGGGTCAGATACGCCAAACGGGACCTGCGCGAAGAACCGGAGGACCGTCTCCCATGCCGCAGAGAGGTTCAGGCCGGCGATGAGGCTTGCGAAGAGCGCGAGAGCCGCAATACCCTGCTTTCCGCCTGGCGGGCGGCCAAGCGATCCTGACGCCGTCCGGGCCGCAATTATCGCACACCCGTACGAAACGCCAAAAAATACCGCAAACCCCGCGATACCGAGAATGATACGCGTGGTTATGATGGAGAGGAAGACATCCTCGTAGCCGATCTCCAGGAACCAGTACAGGTCGCCGAGGAATCCTGCGAGCAGCATGAAGATTACAAATACTGCAAGCAGGCCAACCAGTACGATTCGTGTAATAGTATCAGATTTCACCTGATGGTATTAGGGTTCTGCCTGGCAAAAAATATTTGGGGTGAGATCCTTTTCATTCGCCGGATGTATGCCGGCCCCCAAAAGTCTGGCAGGCAGTGGTTCCCGGCCAGGATCAGAAGATCCATGTCGGTCCTAGCCGGTACAGGATTTTTTCCCATGGTCCATGGGATCCTGCCGATCCTCTCCTCTCCAGCAGGCTTACTCCTCGATCCAGCCCATCCCGACGTGCCATTCAAACTCGTGGGGCCAGGTATCCCTGTTCGCCTTCACGAGCCGGGAAAAATACTTCTGCCGTTCGTCGTGGATCTGCTCCTGTTCGGGGAACCTGTGCTCTCCGCGGATCGATCCGACCAGTGTCCTGCCGAGCATGAAGGCCTCCTCTTCGGCCTTCGGAAGCGCTGCAGGGTCGCTTCCGACCGCGGCTCCCACGCCGCCGACGGCCGTTGCCCCGAGAGAGATCAGGACATGGTTCAGGTACCTGACGATCTCGTCGTGGTTGCTCCCGCCCGCCGTGCAGACGGAACACCCGTATTTCCCGCGGAACATCTGGCAATGGATGGCATCGGCGAGCCGGTCAAAGACCGCTTTTAAGGGTGCGGGTATCGAATCGATGTAGTTCGGGGCCCCGAGCACGATCCCGTCGGCATCGAGCATCCGGTCGTAGAGTTCCGGCATATCGTCAAACAGGGTGCATTCGCCACTCGCGTAGCAGGCACCGCATGCGGTGCAGTACTTGATATCGAGTGGATATATGTCGATAAAATCCGTCTTTGCCCCTTCTTCTTTTGCTCCTGATAGCACCGCCTCGACGAGTCTTCGTGTCCTGCTCTCTTTGCCCCTGGGGCTTGCATTGATTCCGATCACCTTCATGGCATATCCTCGCTGTATGAAGGTGGTTGTGTGGAGGAGAGATAAAAATACCCGTTTTCGTATCCAACCGGCTTTTCATCCTTGAATGGAACCGTGGGGAGGCTATCCCCCGCTATTTCCGGTGAGATGTGTGGCCGGACTATGCCCATCACATGCGATTAACCTTCCCGGTACTGATTCCCGAGCATTTTTTCGTATTGGGCATCCCGCCGCCGGGCACGCATGCCGTCCCCCCTGTTCTTCCAGTTTCCCTGGNNGTTGGCTCTCATCAGGAATTGCCGGCAAGGAACACATCTGCCGGAATCCCCTCTCCCTACACTCCCGGCAATCTTTTTGCCTTGGGCATTCACGCCATCCCCCTGTTCTTCCGTGTTCCCTGGTTGGCTCCCATCGGGTTTTTCCGGCAAGGAAGACATCTGCCGGAATCCCCCCCTCCCTACACTCCCGGCAATCTTTTTGCCTTGGGCATTCACGCCATTCCCCCTATTCTTCCGTGTTCCCGGGCTCGCTCTCACCGGGAATTGCCGCATCCTCCGGGCTCCGGATCCTCCCCCGTGCATAACTGGCAGCTGTCCCGATGACCGAGAGGATGGCGAGCACGAAGAAGACCATTTTTACGCTTGCCAGGAACTGCGGATATACCGCGGGTGTGATCTCCACCCTCCCTATCACGACCGAGAAGATCATCATCGCGATTGCGATGCTCGCAAGCTGTCCGATCGCCCGCATCGTCGCCACCATGCTTGAAGCGACTCCATAGTGCTGCCGTTCGACCGACGACATGATCGCGTTGGTATTGGGGGACACGAAGAGTGCGTACCCGCCCCCGAGCAGCATCAGGACCGCGACGATGAACCAGAGAGGTGTCGCATCGGTCAGGAAGACGAAGGTGCAGAGTCCTGCAGCGGTCACTCCCATCCCGGTGGTCGCCACGATCCTCGGTTCGATCCGGTCCGACAGCCGGCCTGCCGGCGGAGAACAGATGACCTGTATTACGGGCTGTGCGACCAGGATGAGTCCCGCCGCCTCCGGGGAGAGGCCTTTCGTATACTGGAGGTAGAGGGAGAGGAGGAATGCGACGGCATAGGTTGCGGCATAGTTGATGAGGGCCGCGATGTTCGAGCAGGTGAATGCCACGTTGTGCCGGAAGACCGCCACATCGAAGACCGGGCTTTTGCACCGGGACTCCCACCAGAGAAAGACCGCGAGCATGGCGCCGCCGGTGACCATCCATGGGACCGACCGGGAATCCGGGATTACTGTGAGCCCGTACATTATCCCGAAGAGGGCTACCGCGTAGAAGATTGACCCGGAGAGATCGAAGCCGGCGCCTTCCGCATCGATCCATTCCCCGCTGATCCTTCTTGACGCCATGTTGAAGACGATGAGGGCGAGCGGGACGACCACAAGGAATATGGTCCGCCACCCGAGGTACCCGGTCAGGACCCCGCCGATGAAGGGCCCGATCGAGAGTCCCGAGTATACCGACGCGAGCGTGATTCCGAGCGCCCACCCCCGTCTCTCGGGAGGGAAGACTGCGGCGACGATCGCAACCGACGTCGTGAAGATCAGTGCTCCGCCGATACCCTGGATCACCCGGAATGCGATGAGCGCCCCGGCACTCCATGAGAACGAGGCGAGCAGGCATGATACCGCCAGGAGGGCCAGCCCGGCAACAAAGAGGCGTTTTCGACCATAGATGTCTGCCAGCCTGCCGAGCGGGACGATGCAGATTGCGGTCGAGAGGACGTACGCCGACATGATCCAGCCGAGGGTGACGGCGTCAAGGGCGAACTCGGCACCGATCGCCGGAAGTGCGACGGTGATGGACGATGTCAGGTACGGGACAAAGAACGAGGCGATTGTTACCGTCGCAAGGATGATCCGCTCTTCGCTCCTCTCCGGCATAGACATACAATTTTCGTTCCGACCATGTTAATGGATCGCACGGTCGTGCGGAAGCGATCCGGTTACATGAATTAAAAACTGCGGATAAGTGTTCCAGGGCCGGATGCCTGATTTGATCACGCGGCGACCGACAACGCCCGTATTTCTCTGAAGACGATTGCAGGGAATATCGCGAATCGTTCGAAGGTATATCGAATAATGGCGTCTCCGTGTGGGAATTTTTCAAATCGGGTGAAAAATATTACCCGGAAACTAATTAAAAAGTTGATCACAATATCCTCCCATATATATGGAGGGCCAATATGAAACCATCCTGGTTTTTCGTTTTATTTTCGATATCTATACTCCTATTTCCCGCCGGCACGGCAGCAATAGAGGATCCCATGCATCGAACCATGGGAGATGAAGATGCCTGTGATCTGGTCCATTCCGACTTAAATAGCGTTTTCACCGGAGAGCTGACCGGTTACCAGGACCTGCCCGGAAGCGAGGCTACCTTTGGTACTGCCACAAAGAGAGGCGTTCCGACACCCGGGCCCACAACTCCTGCTGTACACCCGGTCACATTCCAGGGATATCTTGATACCTACATGGTGCGTTCCGGCGGAGTGTCCCTGTGGATTGATGTCAGACATATACTCGATGATCCAGAGGATTTCCTGGATCTCGGGGATCGTGTGCAGGTTGATTATTTCTTTGCAGATTCCGAACCCGAATACCAGATACATTACGTGATCGATCAGGATATCGAGAGCGGAGATGCGGTCGAAGTGTTCTGTTCGGCCTTTAAAGAGAGTAACTTGTATGGCTCAACGGAGAATTACCGGCTTGGTGCTGATCACTATGTCAGGCGAATTGAGAATCCACAATTCACTCCCCCAATCCTGACAATGAAAGTCACCAACATCGACAACCTGTCCGTCACCGTCGATCCTGCTCTTGAGCCGGACGACTGGACCAAAAAAACCCTTCGCATCCACTGGGACTGGGGCGATGGGAAGACAGACGATAGGCATTTTTCCTTCGCCTTATATGCATGTCCAATAGATGGAGAGTGTCCGTACCGGGATGGGCTAATCCCCCCTGTAGATCCGGTAAAACATACCTATTCGCAGGCCGGGACATATATGATAAAGGCCACTGCATACATTACTCGCAACCAGACAGCAGAAGCATCGGTCACGGTCACGGTTGGAACAGGGGCCGGTATTCCGGACGGCATTGGCGATAGTTCGGCCTATTCGGACCTGATCGACAGGTATCATAACCGTGATCCGGCATACTCGGACCTGATTGACAAGTACCGGAACCGTGAATCAACCCATTCCGACCTGATTGAAGGGTATCGGAATCATGATTCGGCCCCAGGCCCCATGGAACCGGACGAAAGTCCTGATCCGGCCGACCTGATCCTGACTGACCGGAATCATGATTACGAATCGGCTTATTCGAACCTGGTTGAACGGTATCAGAATCGCAATCCGGCTTATTCGAACCTGGCTGGACGGTATCGGAACCTGTAATCG
>DAWO01000080.1:12002-16661 GCA_002509485.1 Methanolinea sp. UBA477 | reverse complement strand
ATCCACGTATGGTTTCCGCTAAATATAAATATTATTCTGACGTAAGGTAAAGCACATATATTGGTCTCTATTCGCGCAGATTTCCGGGTTGGCTAAATTTATCTGGATCTTTTACAAACAGCCGCAACAACCACCAGCGGGAGACCAGCCAAAAGAACTCAAAAGGAGTGAATGTTTCCATGAAAAACCCGAAGTACATCACGTCAGTTGACAGGATCGAGAGCCTGTCAGAGAACGAGCGGAATACACTTCGGGAGGTGACCGACAGATTCGCCTTCCGTTCCAACGAATATTACCTCTCCCTGATCGACTGGGATGACCCCGAAGATCCCATACGAAAGATCATCATACCCGACACGAGGGAACTCGAGAACTGGGGGGAGCTCGATGCTTCGCACGAGAAAAATTACACGGTAGCGCCGGGCATCCAGCACAAATACAGGCAGACTGCACTATTCCTGGCAGTGGACGTATGCGGAAGTTTCTGCAGGTTCTGTTTCAGGAAACGCCTCTTCATGAATGACGTCGACGAGATCGCGAAGGACTATTCTGCCGGGATACGATACATCCAGAACCATCCCGAGATCACAAACGTCCTCATCACCGGTGGCGATCCGCTTATCCTGGCAACCCCGAGACTGGAAGGCCTGATCTCGGAGATCCGGAAGATTGATCACGTCCAGATAATCAGGATCGGAACCAAGATGCTCGCCTTCAATCCCCACCGTATCTTAAACGATCCTGACCTTCCCGATATGATACGCCGGTACAGCAGCCCCGAGAAGCGGATCTACATCATGGCCCATTTCAACCATCCGCGCGAGATCACTCCACAGGCAATCGAAGCTCTCGATCTCCTCCGTGACGCCGGCGCTATCATCGTGAACCAGACACCGCTGCTGCGCGGAATCAACAGTGATCCACAGGTTCTTGCTGAACTCTTCAGGAAACTCTCGTTCATCGGAGTGCCCCCGTACTACGTGTTCCAGTGCCGCCCGACCCTCGGGAACCGACTGTTCGAGATACCAGTCGAGGAGGCCTACGAGATATTTGAGAAGGCCAAGACCGGATGCTCGGGACTGGCGAAACGGGCGAGGTTTGTCATGTCGCATGCAAGCGGAAAGATCGAGGTGGTCGGAAAGACGGAAGGATCAACATTTTTCAAGTACCACCAGGCAGCCAATCCCCTCGATGCGGGCAGGTTCATGGCATTCAGGAGCAACCCTGACGCCTACTGGTTTGACGATTACACCGAGCAGATCGATGATTACCGCGTATCTGGCGACGAGGACGAGGATATCCAGGTCTTTCCTTCAGGCAGTACCGTAACAGACGACTCCAGTGCAACCGGATAGGGCCAACAGGATACGGGTTCCTACTTGCCCTTCCGGAAAAAACCCATCGGATCACGCCAGTTCACTGAAAAACCTGTCTTTTTTCCCGGGAAAACTCCTTCGGTAACAGACTTTACATCCTCGATCGAGTAGAATGCATGGGGATTGAACTGCGTTATCATCCCGACGACCTTCGGCAGGTTCTGTCGCTTTATGATCATGAGGAGGACTCGAACCTTCCCTGTCGATCCCTCTGCATCCATGACCGTGATCCCGTACCCTTCCCCTCTCAGGTGCGATACCAGGGCGGATGCATCCCTCTTCGTGATCACCCGGACCACGACGGTGCCAATCAGGAGACGCTCCTCTACTGCCATGCCGAGGAATGTCCCCGCGGCAAAACCACTGCCATAGGCAATGTACGAGTAGACATTGGTTATGTTGGTCATTACCTGGGATATTGCGACAAGCCATATGATCACCTCGAAGAACCCGACCACGGGAGCCACGTATTTTAGGCCTTTTGAGATAAAGATCACACGAAGCGTCCCAAGGCTCACGTCAACCAGCCGTGCAAAAAAGATGAGGAGTGGGATAATAACCCACGTGAAGACTTCATATTCTGCAGGTATACCTACCATTTTCCACGCTCGCGGAAATACCCAGATATCTTGGCGATTGAAATGAAAAAGCCTTCTCTCAAAGACACCCCCCTTTCCGATCCCTTTGGAGAGATTCGGCCACCAGGGAACAGATCAGAATCCCGGCACTATCTCCTCGCATCGAGTATCTTTTGTATCGCTGACTCCCTGTCAACCGCCTCCTTCTTCCTTCCTGACAGTCTCCCGCCAAACGTATCCTTCTCCCTTCGGTAAAAGAGACCAAGCCCGATGGGTGCGTCGCCGTTGTAATCCCATTCCCGCATTCGACTGCACGCCTGGTCAAAATCGCTCTCGTCATGGTCTTTTAACCGGTACATCCTCTCCCGGTAGTACGAGGTCATGTTGAAATACGTGGCGCATATCTGGAGAATGTCCACGTAGGAAAAGCCCCTGTGCCGAATCGCCTCCAAAATGGTCTCCTGGAGTGCATCCATCTGCAGGCTGGACTCCCTTGCGATAAAAGTCCCTCCTGAAGCCAGCACCAGTTCAAGGGGGTTGAAGGGTTCTTCGATCGTTCCTTCAGGGGTCGATCTGCCCCGGAACCCGAGGGGAGAGGTGGGAGTGTACTGACCGGTCGTGAGGCCGTACACCCTGTTGTTGTGCACGAGCAGCGTGATGTCGACATTTCTCTTGGCGGCAAAGACCAGGTGGTCCAGTCCCTCTGCATAGGCATCGCCGTCACCTGCGCAGGCGATCACGGTCAGGTCAGGATTTGCCAGCTGTATCCCCGTGGCCACGGGGATTGTCCTCCCGTGGATCGAGTAGAAACTGCTGATATTCATGTAGTCCGCGATCTTTGCATGGCACCCGATGCCGGAGACCAGTACGACCGAGTCAGGGCTCTTCCCCTCTTCCGACAGGGCTTCCAGGACATTTCTCAATGCAAACTGTATCATGAAATTTCCGCAGCCCGGGCACCACGTGTTCTGTGCGTCAGTGATCAGTGAACTCCGGGTCATGCCAGCACCTCCTGTATTCGGGCAACGAGTTCTTCTACCGAGTTCGGCCGTCCGTCGTAGCGGAGGACCAGGTCGTCTGTCGAGAACCCGTAACCCGAAATCAGGATGGAGAGCTGGCCGTACGCGCTATCCTCCACCAGGACCAGTCTTTCGACTCCGGAAAGGGCTTTTTGGAATGTTTCGATTGGGAACGGCCAGAGCACGACAGGCTGGATCAGTCTCAACCCGAGACTATCGGCCACCTCCGTGCATACGGACAGGTTCGAACCCCAGCAGAGTATCGCGGTGGACGCGTCGGCCTTTCCCCTCACAATTACACTCCCGAGATCCTCCACTGCAGCCTTCAGCGATGCAGCCTTCTGTTTCCGCTTGTCGGTCATGATACGGATCGTATCCGCATCTTCGGTCGTGATACCCGCTTCATCGTGAGCGTACCCATTCACCTTTATCACGGCCCCGGGGCCTGGGGGGTGGAGCATCGGCGAGATGCCGTTGCCGGTCAGGGCATAGCGCCGGTATTCACCCGGATCCGTCCTGCTATCGGCCTCGCCGATATCGGGGGGCGCACGCTGTTCGAAACTGTAGCTCCCCTCACAGAGCGTCTTGTCGGCAAGGATTATTGCCGGGACCTGGTACTTCCATGCCATCGACAGTGCCAGGGATGACCAGGTAAACGCTTGTGCGGCATCCCCGGGGGCGACGACAAGGCGTGGAAACTCGCCATGACCGGCATGAATCATGAAATGGAGATCGGTCTGGGCGGTGTACGTCGGAACCCCGGTGCTCGGCCCTGTCCTCTGACCCATGACCACGACGATGGGGAGTTCTGCCATGCCGGCAAGCGAGAATCCCTCCGTCATCAGGCAAAAGCCACCGCCTGAAGTGCAGACCGCGGCTTTCCTGCCGGCGTATGCAAACCCAAGGGCCATTAAAAAGACCGCGATCTCGTTTTCGGGGTGGACCACGTCCAGCGGGAGATCAACGGCCGATTCGGCAAGGAAATGGAGGATATTTGACGTAGGTGTCATCGGGTAGGCCACAAATGCATCGAGTCCGCCGTGGAGGAGGCCGATTCCGATCGCCTCGTTCCCGGTGAGGATCGGGAACGTCTCCTGGCCGATCGGCTCAATCTTTTGCGTGACATGGGCCGCATCATAGCCCCTTCGTGCCACCTGGAGATTCTTTTCAAGCCCTTTGGGAATTTTTTGGCGGAATACCGATTCAAGAACCGCCCACTCGATCCCGGCGGATCGGGCGAAAGCACCGATGATACAGGAATTCCCCATCACCGCAGGCGCATCCAGCTCTTTTAATATTTCAGAGACAGGTACCGGGATCCCGTCAGTGTCCACCCGCCCGGAATCGAATAGAATCGTTGTCTCATCCCCGATGAGATCACCATGAAGATCGATCGAATCCTGGTTTAAGGCAAGAATAAAATCTGCCCGATTCCGGTGCGCACCAACCGGCGATCCCGATCCCCTGACCAGCGCAAAATTGTGCCCCCCCTTGATCAGGGAGGGGTAATCGAAATACATGTAGACCCGGTAACCGGTATGGTTCAGGAGATGGGCAACGATGAGCCCCGCGCTGTTGATCCCGTCTCCTGCCCTTCCTCCAACAAGGATTGATACGTCATTCATGATCACTACCTGCACATCCGTGAAGGGAGAGACCGTTCTTATATGTTCCGGCAGAAAAAAA
>DAWO01000080.1:0-11899 GCA_002509485.1 Methanolinea sp. UBA477 | reverse complement strand
CCGGGGGAGACGTCAACATATTCGGCACAATGCGATCGCACGTAATCCCTGCACTCCCGGAATGATGCGTTCCGGAGCAGTATCTCGTAATTCATTGACTCGACACAAGCCATGGCAACACCTCGTCCAGTTTTCTTCGAAGCGGCATGGGATTATGGACCGCTTTTGCCGCAATCTTTTCACAGGGGAACTCTATCATGTCGGAGACTTCACGAAAATGTTCCCCATATACGAGCGCAATGACCGGCGCGGGAGAAAGCGCCTGTATGGTGGCGGCGTAACTCACACCTGCGTCGTTGTGTATGAATACAAAATGGTAGTCAAAATCCTGTTTTTTTTCGGCCAGGAGCTCGATATACAGGTCGAGATCAAGGAATTTTTCAACATAGTGGCGGGAGGGGTCGGATATGTCTATGAGTGCCCTGGCCGCCCTGTTGCCCGCGATGACGGGCTCTATCCCCTCCTTTTTCAGTGAGTACGAGAGATAAAGGGCGATCCCGGTCTGCACAGGCACCTGGGGACATCCGAGTACGAGCGCTGCCGTCTTCCCTTCATCGCCTTTCGGGTTCGTCGTCATTGCAGGTCATTCTCCTCGTTACCATAACCAGACTTTCTTTTTTGATCCATATAATTTCCGAGGTCAGCAATCCGGTGGGGATGGGTATACACGGTGAACCGCCCGTCCCTCGAGAAACAGATCAGGGTGATCCCGGCCTCTTGTGCCGCCATTATCCCCTTATCGGTGGATGCCGCCCGTGATATGATAACCGGAACGCCTGCCCGGGCATATTTGATCACCATGTCTCTTGGCTGCCTGCCCGTGCAGCCGATCACGCACCGCGAACGATCGACTCCCCGAAGCACGGCATGTCCCACCACCTTGTCGACGGTGTTGTGCCGGCCGACATCACTGCTCTTCACGAGGATATCCCCCTGGAAAAAGAGGATGGAACAGTGGACCCCTCCGGTCTCTCTCCACAGATCCGTCTCGATCTCGCCTGTTATCGAGAAGACATCCGCCACCGTCAGTGTGAGATCGGAAGTGACCTTCCCCGCGGGTGCCGTCGTCTGGAGCGCCCCTGCAGAGCTCATCTCCCGCCCGGAAAGTCCTGCCACCGGCGCCGAGACATGAATGGCGTCTCCATCGACACGCACGCTGTCAACGGTCTCTGCCAGGCCCTGGCAGACCACGAACCCCGCGCCGAGCTCTTCGAGCTGGTCGTCGCTTGCCACCATCACCGCATAGAGTGTGCCGTTCAAGTAGAGCCTGAACCGTCCCTCCCTGATCACACGGTCCTCGATCTCTCTTGCCCGGCCGTTCCTGACCTGGATCCCTGTATGGGAAACGATACTCATTCTGTGGTCTCCCCTATCAGCCACTGCAGGTACGGCCCATAACCCGATGCCACCTGAAGCACCAGGACCTCGGGAAGTTCGTACCTGTGGATTGCCAGGATTGCGTTCGTCACCGCATCGACCTTCCCTTCGACTGTCTTGATGATGAGGAGTACCTCTTCTTCCTCGCAGAATTCGCCCTCCCACCGGTAACAGGAACGAACACCGGACATGTTCACACAGGCCGCAAGATGCCGCTCCACGAGCGTGCGTGCGATCTCGCCGGCGATCTCGGGGCTGGCCGTGGTAAGTACAACTATCGGTTTTTCGTCCATGGATCAGATCCCTCCTGCAATATCCAATAGGAGACAGCTTAATAAAGACGTGTGTTTGCGGGTGCGGTGGGCCCCTTCGTTCCATGACAGGTGACATTAATGTAGTCCCCACCCAATAATTCCCCGCATGTACGCAGAACGAATGGAACAGCTGCCTCCTTACCTGTTTGCGCGAATCGACGATATGAAGGCGCAAAAGATCAGGGAAGGCGTGGACGTCATCGACTTTGGGGTGGGGGATCCCGACCTCCCCACACCTCCTCACATCGTCGATTCACTCTGCACGGCAGCCCGGGACCCCCGGAACCACCACTATCCATCATATGCGGGGATGCCAGAGTACCGTTCAGCGGTCGCAGACTGGTACAAAACCCGGTTCGGAGTCACGCTGGACCCGAAAAAGGAGGTCATCGCACTCATGGGATCAAAGGACGGCGTCGCCCATGTACCCGAGGCATTCGTCAACCCGGGCCAGTATGTCCTTGTACCGAGCCCCGGGTACCCGGTATACCGCACAGCAACACTCTTCGCAGAAGGAAAGGTATCCGAGATGCCGCTCCTGGAAGAGAACGGGTTTGTTCCGGTACTTGACGACATCCCCGCCGATGTCGCGAGATCGACGGGACTGATGTACCTCAATTACCCCAACAATCCCACGTCTGCCGTTGTCAGGGAAGGCTTCTTTGAAGAAGCGGTGGAATTCGCCCAAAAATACGGCATCGTCATCGTCCATGACAATGCATACTCCGAGATAACCTTTGACGGGTACAGGGCGCCGTCTTTTCTCTCAACGGATGGGGCGATGGAGGTTGGAATCGAGATGCATTCCCTCTCGAAGACATACAACATGACGGGCTGGCGTATCGCGATGGCGGTCGGCAATCCGGAGATCATTGCAGGCCTCGGACGGGTCAAGACCAACGTGGATTCGGGTGTCTTCGATGCGGTCCAGCACGCTGCCATCACAGCGCTTTCCGGGCCCCAGGACTGTATACGCGATGCATGTGCGGTCTACCAGGAGAGAAGGGACCTGCTCGTGAGAGGTCTTTTGGACCTTGGCTTCTCTGTCAAACCACCAAAGGCGACATTCTATGTCTGGATGGCCGTCGACGACTGCATGAAGTTCGCGACAAGGATGCTTGACGAGGCGGGAATCGTGGTTACCCCGGGCATAGGATTTGGAACTGCCGGTGAAGGCTATGTCCGGTTCGCTCTCACGCGGTCCACCGAACGGATCCGCGAAGCACTCGACCGGATGAAGGTGATGACGGGATGAACCTCGCCCCCCACCTCTCGGTCAGGGACAGTCACCTGCATATCGGGGGCACAGATACGGTCGAGCTTGCGGAGAGATGGGGAACCCCGCTGTACGTGACCGACGAGTCAAGGATTGTCGAAAAATTCCGGCAATACCGGGAAGCACTGAAGAGATATCCTGATGTCAGGGTTCTCTATGCTGCCAAGGCAAACGGAAACCTTGCAATCCTGCGTACACTTGCTGCACTCGGAGCCGGGGCGGATGTCTTCTCTTCCGGCGAACTCCTGCTTGGGATACGGGCGGGAATTCCACCGGAGGGGCTCCTCTTCAATGGAAGCTCAAAGAGCAGGGAAGACCTCTCCCTTGCCGTAGCGAACAATGTCCCGGTCTCTGTCGATTCGCTGGACGAACTGCACCAGCTCGATGAGATCGCAGGGAACGCCGGAAAAACCGCACACATAGCCTTTCGCGTAAACCCTGCCCTGGAAGTTCCTACCCATCCGAAGATTGCGACAGGGCTTGCCACGACCAAGTTTGGCATCGCACACGACCTGATCCCCGGCGTCTACCGGGAGGCGCTCGAGTGCAGGAATGTCGATCCGGTAGGAATACACTGCCATATCGGATCGCAGATACTCGAAATTGAGCCCTTTGCACGGGCTGCCGGCGTGATGATGAAGATCGTCTCCGAACTCACGGCCATGGGCGTGAATCTCCACTTCGTCGATCTGGGAGGAGGTCTTGGTATACCCTACCACCATGACTCGGATCCGGTTCCGACGCCTGAAGACTATGCCGCGGCGGTGGTCCCCATATTCCTCGAGGGGATCCGGAAGGCAGGTATCTCTCCCGAACTCTGGGTGGAGCCGGGCCGGTCACTCGTCTCCGATTCCACCGTGCTCCTGGCACGGGTCAACTCGGTCAAGGATGCCCACAGGAAGTTCGTCAACGTGGATGCGGGATTCAACCTGCTGGTGCGACCGGCCATGTACGACTCGTACCACGAGGTGCTGGTGGCAAACAGGGCTGGAGAGAAACCTGAAGAACTCTATACCATCGCCGGGCCGATCTGCGAAACCGGCGACATTCTCGCATCGGACAGGATGCTTCCCCGGATAGCGACAGGAGATCTCATCGCCGTGCTTGATACAGGAGCCTACGGGTTTGCCATGTCCTCCCAGTACAACAGCCGGCCCCGGTGCGCCGAGGTCATGGTCCGTGACGGGCAGGCTGCACTGATGCGGAGAGCCGAGACGCTTGACGATCTGACAGCGACGATGGTTACCCCTCCCTGGCAGAGGTAACAGAGGGAGTGCGGTGCAGTTTCACTACGCACTGGTCGACGATCTCCTGAGCAGGGAGGAGTTCGAGCGCCGTGTAGAGGAAAAAATGCAGGAATGCGGCGATATGGTCGACGAGACGACCGCCGCGATGCTCGTCGTGAAAGACTGCGGCCGGCATCATGTGAAGATAGAGGCACTGGATGGAAGATCCAGCCTCTTCTCCTTTTTCGGAAAAGTCATCTCAAAATCGGAGGCAAAGGAGTTCCTCCGCCCTGAGGGGGAGAAAGGTCTTGTCACGAACCTTATCCTCGGTGACGAGACGGGCCAGGTCCGGGCAGTGCTCTGGGACGAGAAGGCCATGGCAGCCGAAGAGATAGATCTCGGAGATGTTCTCGAGATCATCGGCCGCCGGACTGGCCGTTCGGGAGGTGATATCAATGTACTCGCCCTTCGGAAGGCCGTCTGCGACATCCAGTGCCAGACCTCTGTCGAGCCCCGACTCTCCCCGCCGAAGAGGAGGGACGTGGAGGTCTGCCTGATTGCACGTGAAGAGCCCCGACAGGTCTCGAGAAGAGACGGCACCACGATGGATCTCTGCGAAGCCGTCGTGGGAATCGAGGAGGAACTCTGCAGGCTTGTCTGCTGGCAGCCCGAACTCATCGAAAACCTTCCTGAAGGCTCCTCCATCCGCATCACCGGTGCACTCGAGAAATACCGGCAGGATGCACGGGAACTAGTTGTCGACGAGACAAGCACCATCAGCCCCGGTGAAGAGGCAATCGGGTACCGCCTGAACAATATTGATGAGATACGGGAGGAGGGCATCTATTCTGTTGGCGGGACGGTCAGGTCAGTCCAGCCGGCACGGACATTCACAAGACGGGACGGGCAGATCTCCCACGTGAAAAATATCGTCATCACCGGGGGAGACTGCGAGATCCGGGTGGTGATCTGGGGTGAACGGGCCCTCATGCCGGTCCTGCCCGGAGAGAGAACAGATATCTATCTTGGAAAGGCCAGGGAGGGGCGGTTCGGTGACGTCGAGCTCCACGTGGGGCAAGGATCGTTTCTGCGAGTCATTCCCGGTGATCACCAGGAGGAGATCGAGATGACCGGGACAGTTATCGCAACACGCCATGGGCTCTTTATCGACGACGGAGACCACATATTCCTTATAGACGGGAATCTCCCGCACGGCAGTGAATTCCGCGTCAGGGGGATCATGTCCGGCCAGAGGCTTGCGCTCCTCCACGCAGAACCGGTCCGGCAGGAGGTGGAGAGCGTCCGGGACAGGGCGTTGGCAATACGTGATGCTTTCACCTGATCCGACACTTTCACAGTGCACGGCCCCCAAGATATATGGGAGCGCAGATTACGTATCTCTCTGACAGAGGTGATCAGATTATGACCCAAGGACCCCTGGAACTGGAAGACCTCCCTGGCGTGGGACCGACCACGGCCGAAAAACTCCGTGAAGCCGGATTTCTCTCGGTGGAAAATATCGCCACCGCGACCTCCGCCGACCTGGCCGAGACTGCAGAGATCGGAGAATCGACGGCAAAGAAGATGATCCGCGCCGCGAGGGAGATGGTCGACTTAGCCGGATTCAGAACCGGAAAAGATGTATTTGAACAGAGAAAGGAGATCCGGAAACTCCGGACCCTGGTTCCCGAGCTCGATGGTCTCCTCGGGGGAGGTCTCGAGACGCAGGCAATAACGGAGCTCTATGGCGAGTTCGGTTCCGGAAAGAGCCAGATCGTTCACCAGATGGCGGTGAACGTGCAGCTGGACGAAGATGCCGGTGGCCTGAACGGAAGTGCCATCTATATCGATACGGAGAACACGTTCAGGCCCGAGCGTATCGAACAGATGGTGCACGGCCTCGGAATCGACGCAGATCCTGCTGATTTCCTCGAGAACATCCACGTCGCACGTGCACATACCTCGGACCACCAGATGCTTCTGGTCGATAGTGCAAAGGGACGTGCAGCCGAGATGAAGGAGTCCGGAAGACCGGTCAGACTCTTCATAATCGATTCACTCACCTCGCACTTCAGGTCCGAGTACGCAGGAAGAGGGACACTTGCCACCAGGCAGCAGAAACTGAACAGGCACCTCCACGAGTTGTTCAAGCTCATTGATGAGAACAATGCCGTGGGGCTCGTCACCAACCAGGTGATGTCGAACCCCGCAGTCTTCTTCGGCGACCCGACCAAGCCTATCGGGGGAAATATCGTCGGTCACACGGCGACGTTCCGTATCTACCTGCGGAAGAGCAAGGGTGGGAAACGTATCGCCCGTCTCGTGGACAGCCCCAATCTTCCCGAAGGCGAAGCGACATTCATGGTCGAAGAAGCGGGACTGAAGCCCTGCTGACAGGCATCGGTTTTTTTCTGCGGTGGCCCGGCCTCCTGCATTTTTTTACAAAAATCCGTGGCTCCTCTTTCCAGCGACGGAATTATTTAGATTGGATACAGAGCTTGTGTGGATAGTTGATATGGCGGTAGATCCACAGGGTAGCTACAGATTACCAGGAATAAACCCTGAATTACTGGTGAGAGAGTGTTTCATCGGTGAAGGGTACGTATTTGCCCGGAAAGCCGAGGAGATCGCCCGCGAACACGGACTGCAACGCGTTGCCAGGCTGGCAAGCAACGAAAACCCACAGCCTCCGGAGAGAGAGGTGATCGAGGAAGGGTGCAGGGCACTGCAGGAGGTGAACCGGTACCCGGATGAGAATATGGGGGAACTAAAAGCCATGCTTGGCCAGTACCATGGCTGGAACCACTTCGTCACGGGCGCAGGGATGGATGGTCTAATCGAGACACTGCTCCGGCTCCTCGTGAATGCCGGCGATCCTGTTGTCATATCGGTGCCGACCTTCTCATTCTACGAGCTGGCCACCATCGCCCAGGGCGGGACGGTGGTCAGGGTGCCGCGGGATGGCAGTTTCAACGTGGATGTCGGGAGGTTCATACAAAAAGCCCGCCATGCCAGGCTCTCATTTCTCTGCACCCCGAACAATCCCACCGGTAACGAGACATCGCCGGATGACATTGCCGGTATACTGGAAGAGATCGAGGGTATCCTCTTTCTCGACAATGCCTACGTGGAATTTTCCGACCAGGACTACCGGCCTCTCATGGAACGGTTCGACAACCTCGTCATCGGGCGGACCATGTCCAAGGCATTCTCCATGGCCGGGCTCCGCGTGGGATATGCATTTGTCCCCGGCTGGATCCTGCCATATTACAGGAGGGCAGCTACGCCGTTTTCTCTGAACAGTGTGTCTGCCGCAGCTGCCGTCTCCGCTCTCGGAGATCGCGGGCATGTCGAACGCATTGTCCGGAGAGTGAGAGAATGGAGAGACAGGTATATACGAGAGTGTTCCTTTCCGATCCTCCCGTCAGGAGGAAACTTCGTGCTCGTGGATGTATCACCCTGTTCCGGCGACGTGATGACTGAAAAACTTGCAGAAAAGGGTGTCATCGTCAGGTCCTGCCGGAGTTTCAAGGGCCTGGACGACCACTATATCAGGGTGAGTGTCGGGGAGGACTGGGAATGCGAGCTCTTCCTGAACGTGATCAACAGCATATGATGTACGGTATTACCGGGACACCGGGAACAGGAAAATCATCGGTGGGAGAGGAACTCTCCTCGAGGGGCTACACCGTGGTCCGGCTCACAGAGACGACAGAGCCGTACCGGCTTGAAAGAGACGAAGAACGTGACACGGTCGTTATCGATGAAGAGAGCTGGGCCAGCGAGTTTTCGCCGGTAGAAGGGTTTGTCGAGGGGCATCTTGCCCACCTCCTCCCATGTGACCTGATCGTGGTACTCCGGTGCCGCCCGGACGTGCTGGCGGACAGGCTCATGAGACGGGGGTATCCCGGGGCGAAGGTGAGAGAGAACGCCGAGGCCGAGGCCATCGATCTCATCCTGATCGAATGTCTCGAAGGGTTCGAGGCGAGACAGATTTATGAACTGGACACAACAGATAAGAGTGTCCTGGAATGCTCCGATATGATTGAGATGTTTGTCAGGGGAGAGATCCCCCCGTCATTTGGCGAGATCGACTGGTCAGATTACCTGGGAACCAGCCTATGACTCTCGACCAGTTCAGACCAAAGGTGAAAGGGATCATGGACCCGGCCGTCTCTGTCTGCATACGGCTTGGTATCACCCCCAATTCACTGACTGTAGCATCTTTTCTGGCGGCTGTCTGTGCAGGCTTCTCCTACTACTTTGGAAACATCCTGGCCGCAACATTCCTGGTGCTCTGCAACGCTGTCTTTGATGCACTGGACGGTGCGATTGCCCGGGCAAAGAATACACAGGGCCCGTTCGGGGACTTTTTCGACCATTCCGTCGACAGGTATGCGGACATCTTCATCATTGTCGGTATCTTCGCCGGAGGTTTTTCAACATGGCAGTATCCCCCCGAAATTGTTGCGTACATAGGCGTCTTTGCGCTCACCGGAGTCCTGATGTCATCCTACCTGGGCACCCAGGCGCAGGCGGTCGGAGTGGGGCGGTTTTACGGGGGTGTGCTCGGGAGGGCCGATCGACTTGTCCTCCTGCTCGTGGCAGGGATACTGGATATCATGATCCCGGGGGGCGTATACGGACTTCCCTACCTGGGGTGGCTTCTCCTGATATTTGGGATACTCGGGCATTTTACCGCCATTCAACGATTTATGCACGTCTGGAAGAAGATGAGATAGGCCCTGTCCTGGTAAGGCTGATGGCGATCAGAACCATGAATCAAGAGTCTTTTGCCTGCCGGTCACCTTCAGGCCTTCCAGGGATCTTCTCACCCTCTCCGGTGAAAAATCAAAATCGTCACAGAGCATCCCGGTAATGGCGTCTTCGTCCGGCGGGCCCCATTCAAGCGAATAATCGTTGGTTACAGGGGGATTTTCAAAAAAATCCAGGATCTTTTCGGTATCTGTTCCAGCCATCTTCTCTTCAGCCACCCTGTCGAATTCTCCCTGCCTGATAACCTTGAGCGCGGTCTTCGCACCGATCCCCCGGGCACCGGGGTTGAAGTCCGTTCCTACCAGGATGGCCAGCCGGATGAGATCCTGCCGGGAGATGGAGAGGCCATTGAGTATATCAGGCAACAGGAGCCTTTCAGGAGAGACCGTCACGGTCCTTCCTCTCATGCGCCTTTTGCCACTCACGGCAAGGTTCCTGACGAGAACCGGCGCCCCGAAGAGCAGGGTATCATAGTCCTGGGAGACCACATACTGCGCTTCACCCTCCCTGACCATGTATGCCGCCTGGGCTTCGCCTTCACTTGGAGCATCAACGAAAGGAAGACCCATGAGTTTGAGCAGGGCCTTTGATGTCTTTATCACCTCTTCATCGATTCTTGACGAAGATCGTGCCTGCTTGTATGCCTCCTCCACATCACCCTGTTCAAGTGCCTGGCGCCACCGTTCGTCTGCCTCCCTCCTGACCGCACGTCTCTGTTCTATGGTCTCCTCCTTGAAACCAGGGGGTCTTCCATCGAAGACGAATACCGGCCGGATCCCTTTTTCAATAAAGTTGGCTGTCCTGAAGAGGATTCCCGACAGGTGCGACGTCACCCTTCCCCGGGAATCCATCAAAGGAGTGCCATCGGGCTGGCGTATGATGCTCAGGAACTGGTACAGGGCATTATGAGCATCGACGGCCGCGATCCCCCCAAGCGTCTCCCATGTTACCGATACCTTATAATCCACGAGGATTTCACGAAGTGCTACGCCCATCCTTTCCCCATGATCCCTGGTTTATTAGCGATACACCCGCTTTGAGAATTCCTCGACAACCCCGTCAACATGTGCTATGGTGCTGTCGTACTTCTGAGCCATCTTCAACGAGATCTCTTCGAGGTTGACCCTTATCATCCTCTCGCGATTTATCATCTCTCTCTCGATCCTCGTGATCGAATAATGAATGATGACCATCAGCCCACCGAGCGAGAGCACGATCAGAAGAAGAGCGAGTGTGTTTTGAGGAGTAAAGTTCTGGTTTGTGGCGAGAAGGAGGGTTGAGACAACCAGCACCATGAGGAGTATTATATCCCCGATATACTCACTTATATTCATGTTTTTAGATGATGAGCACCCATTAATTAAACTACCTATCATCACTGGAGCCCGGATTTCATGGAATTAGCCAAAAAACTGCCCCTCATCAGCATGCCTGCAATGCTCGTGCTGGTTGAACTGGGAGCGCTTCTCCTCTCCCTGCCGATGAAGGACGCGGGGATAGCAGCTTTTGAAGACCCGTCGTCAGTGGCAAACCCCCTGGTATTTATCATGCTCCTGCTGATCTTTACCGCATTCCTCCTCCTCCTCATAAAATACCGGTTGAAGAAACTGATCGGTATAATCATCGGAGTATCCATCTTCTTTACATTCCTGTACATATTCAGTGCCATTTCCCTGTACGTCTTCTCCAACGCGGTGCATGCGACTGCAGCCACTCTCGTCTTCTCGATAGCAGCAACCGCCGTTTTATACCTCTACCCCGAGTGGTACGTCATTGACATTCTCGGAATACTTATCGCAGCAGGAGCGGCTTCCATATTCGGCATATCGCTGGATATTCTGCCGGTGATATTACTGCTCACCATACTTGCAGTCTACGACGCCCTCTCGGTATACAAGACAAAGCACATGATCACGCTTGCAGAAGGAGTGGTGGATATCAAGGCACCGATCCTGTTCGTCGTCCCGAAACACCGGGACTACAGTTACCGTCGGGACGGAGTGGGCAATATCGGTGAAGGTGAGCGTGCCGCCTATATCATCGGAATGGGAGATCTCATCATGCCCTCAATACTGGTCGTCTCGGCAAACATCTTCCTTGGAGGGCAGGTATGGGGATTCATCAATCTTCCCGCGATCGGTACAATAGCCGGATCGGTTGTTGGGCTTGCCATCCTTCTCGTATACGTTCAGAGAGGAAAGGCGCAGGCCGGGCTTCCACCAATAAACGGAGGCGCAATCACAGGTTTTTTAGCAGGGTTCGCCCTCACCCTTCTCATCTGAGACCTTCTTTTCGCGGTATCCCATCAGCGTGTCGACGACCTCGCTGATCCCTTCACCGGTCTCAGTGGACATGTTCAGGTATCCATCAAAATAGACGAGATCCGACTTGTTTGCCACCACCAAAACCGGAGCGTCAGTCAGCGATTCGATCTCGTGGATGAGCCGGACCTGCTCTTCGATCGGGTATCCGCAGTGTTCGGTCGCATCGATGATGCAGAGGATGACATCTGCAAGATTGACCACGGCAGTCAGTGCCTGGCGCTCGATTGCGTTCCTCTCCTCTGCGGGCCGATCAAGTACTCCAGGTGTGTCAATGAACTGCATCCGTTCCCTTCCGGTCATCCGGTGGCCCACGATGATCCCCTTTGTGGTGAAGGGGTATGAAGCCACTTCGGGTGTGGCTGAAGATACGAGCCGGATGAACGATGACTTGCCGACGTTTGGGTATCCGGCGATGACCACGGTGAACTCATCCTCGACATGCGGGAGTTTCCGCAGGACATTCCGGATATCGTTTAAGAACCGCAGGTCATCATCGATCTGGTGTACAACAGATGACAGTCGTGCGACAGCCCTCTTCCTGATCACCTGTGGAGTTTCAGATTTCCTGGTCTGGTATGCCAGGCCGGGACCATGTGTCCTGGCCCA
>DAWO01000012.1 GCA_002509485.1 Methanolinea sp. UBA477 | reverse complement strand
CCTGACCGTATTCTGTGCCGTGGAATCGGTGGACGAGGACGACATCCCGGGAGTGGTCGACCAGGCCGTGGCCGAGGTGAAAAAGACTGCCGACCAGCTCTCCATCCAGAATATCGTTGTCTATCCCTACGCACACCTGTCAAGCGACCTCTCCGGACCCGATGCTGCCGTCCGGGCTCTAAAGGAGATGGAGTCCGCTCTCGCCGGGGAAGGCTACGCTGTCAAGCGTGCCCCGTTCGGCTGGTACAAGGCCTTCCGCCTCTCGTGCAAGGGCCACCCCTTATCCGAGCTCTCAAAGACCATTGTCCCGTCGGAAGAAGGCGCAAAGCCGGAGAAGAAGGTGGTTGAACATACGTTTTTTGTCCTGGCACCTGACGGCAGCAGGCACGAAGTTTCGGAATACATGGACGACTCGCCGTTCGGATGCCTGGTCAGGAAGGAGATGGGCGAGGCAGGGTCCGGCGGAGGCGAGCCGATCCACGTGGACCTGATGAGGTCCAAGGAACTGGCGGACTACGAGCCGGTCTCGGACGTGGGCCACCTTCGGTGGATGCCCAGGGGGAAACTGGTGCGTGACCTCCTGGCCGACTACGTGCTCGCGAAGGTGCTTGCCTATGGCGGGACACCGGTAGAGACTCCTGTCATGTACGACCTCGGCGACCGTGCCATCTTCGAGCATGCCGACAAGTTCGGTGAACGGCAATACCGTTTCAAGAGCGGCAACCGCAACATGATGCTCCGGTTCGCAGCCTGTTTCGGGATGTTCTCCATCATGAGGGATATGCACATCTCGCCGAACACGCTTCCCATGAAGATGTACGAGCTCTCCACCTACTCGTTCCGGCACGAGCAGAAGGGCGAGGTCATCGGGCTCAAGCGTCTCCGTGCATTCACCATGCCCGACATGCACACCCTGTGCACCGATATGGACGAGGCCCTGAAATCGTTCGGGGAACAGCTTGCCATGGGATGGGAGACGGGCGAGGACTTTGGAACACACCTCGTGGGAGTCTTCCGGTGCACCAGGGAGTTCTATGATCAATACGAGAGATGGGTGAAGAAGATCGTGGCCGATTCAGGGGTGCCGATGCTCATCGAGATCCTGTCGGACCGGGTGCATTACTGGATCGCAAAGGTCGATCTCGCCGCAATCGACGGCCAGGGAAGGCCCATCGAGAACCCCACGGTGCAGATCGACGTGGAGTCCTCGACACGGTTCGACATCAGTTACCATAAGGACGGCAGGGAAGTCCATCCTCCCATACTGCACTGTTCACCCACGGGAAGCATTGAGCGGGTGATCTGTGCGATACTCGAGAATACCGCGAACCAGAAGATCGCACACTTCCCCACCTGGCTCTCGCCGACCCAGGTCAGGGTCATACCGGTGGCAGAACGCCACCTCGACTTTGCAGCGAAGATGTCAGGAATCTTCAATGCAGCACAGATTCGATGCGACCTTGATGACCGCGACGAGAGCGTCGGCAAGAAGGTCAGGGAGGCAGGCATGGACTGGGTCCCGTACGTGGTCGTGGTTGGCGACGAGGAACTCGAGGCGGGGACGCTCACCGTGACCATCAGGTCGAAGTCGACCCCGAAAAAGCCCCATAAGGAAAAATTCACCCCAAACGACCTCATATCGGTGATAAAAGAAGAGACCGGCGGCCTGCCGTTCAAACCGCTCTATACACCGGAGAAACTCTCCAGAAAGGCGAGATATATCTGAATTCCGGAATAATATCATCTCAATCTCCACAATCATTTTTTCCTCGTCCTGTCAATACACCACCGTGGATCTCTTCGTCTATCTCTGGCCGTTCTTCTTCCCGGTCCTTGGTGCGTGCATCGCCCTCGGACACATGCGATGGCGCCATGCCCATGGTGTGCAGGCACTCGATATATTCCTGATGTGGCAGCTTGCCATAGGGCTTGGCGCAGGCCTTGCCTACGGCGGAATCGGACACCTGCTCTTTCCAGACCAGGTGGCAGAATCCATCGGCTGGCCAACCGGAAATCCCTTCCAGCGGGAAGTGGGGATGTGGGATCTCGCGCTCGGCATCGTCGGACTTCTCTGCCTGAAATTCAGAAACATCGGTTTCTGGATCGCGACCGTCATCGGAACCGGCATATTCTATATCGGTGCCGGACTCGGGCATGTATACGAGATGGTGGCCTTTGGAAACTATTCACCAAACAATGCCGGACCGGTCATGTACATGGATCTCTTCTACCCGCTCTTCCTTGCCGGCCTGCTCATTCTCTATTATGCACGAAAAGAGCGGAGACTGACGAGACACGAATGAACTGGAGGGGCCGGATCGCAGGTGAATACCGGGACGTAATTTTTCCATACCGGCTCTCCGGATAGGGAGGCTCTCCCGGGAGTATCCAGCAAAACATCCGGTCACCTGGAGACTCCGCAATCCATGGCAGGGGAACTGCAGGAGGATGGTGATGGTGGTGGCGGCATTTTTGCGTGCCCGCTTCTCATCCCCGCACATGGTACCTGTCGGTCAGTGTTCCCGGCCACCCGCCGGGGACCGGATGCCCTGGCATGATTCAGCCCGTCGCGATTTCGCGAGAATATATATATTCCTTTGAATAATACGGGCATTGTCCTGCGTGGAGGAATAACGACCATGGCAAAAGCAAAAAGGCCCGGTATGCGGTTCCCGAGCATCCTTGACCGGGCATATTCTGAATACAAGCGGCACAGGAAGGTCTCGGATATCATGACCACGGGCGTGGTTGTCACCACTCCCGAGAGAACGATGGAAGATGCCGCACGGATCATGGGAGAACGTCACATCGGGAGCCTGTTCGTGGTGAAGTACGGTAGCCCCATCGGTATCGTAACAGAACGGGACCTCATCTCGAGAGTCCTTGCCGACAGGCTCGATCCCGGAGACACGACCGTCGAGCAGGTCATGTCATTCCCGCTCGTCAGGATCTGCCCGGATCTCGAGATACGCGAGGCTGCACGGACCATGATAAAGAGAAAAGGGCGTCTTGCGGTCTTTTCCTGCGGCCATCTTGAAGGCATCGTCACCGCATCCGACCTGATCAGGGAGATGCCGGACGCCCCCGAGACCACACTCTCGGTTGACGATTACATGACACGAGACCTTGTGAGTGTTGAGAGCGACACCCCCGTCTCCGAGGTGGTTGATACCATGGGAAAGAAGCGTATCGGGAGTGTCATCGTCTCACGTGAAGACAAACCGCATGCAATATTCACAGAGCGCGACCTGTTATCAGGTCTCCTCGCCAAAGGCTCAAGCCTGGAGACCGGAGTCGGGGAGGTCTCCTCCTCTCCGCTCATCACCGCACCCTCGGGCATCAGCATCCATGAAGCGGCACAGATGATGGCAACGAAACATGTGAGAAGGCTTCCCATCGTCAGGAAAAATGACCTTGCAGGGATCATCACCGCACGCGACCTTGTGGAAGCCTATGCACAATAGGGGAATTTCGAAGGAGGGTTCACGACGACCCAAAGATTGCAGGTGACCAGGCCTGAAAGGAGATATCCTGTCAGGATTCGGATCCTTCAAAAACCCCCTTTCTGAACCGAAAATACATGTTTCCCGGCTGGATCCACTCCTCTTCACGTCTGAAAGCCCCGGGTGTTCGCCATCTTTTGAAAGAGATCCAAAAGACCAGCATGATCTTTTCGCAAGAACTCTTCCGGAGATCCGTCACGGGGGCTTTCCTGGTAACAGGAACATCAACGAACGGAGGAAAGACGCATGATCTCCTCCTCAAACCCGATCTCGGTCCTGTCACCATCGCTCTTCATCACGATGCCGTTCATGTATCCGATTGTCGTCAGGCACCTCCCGAAATAGGTATGGATGAGGGGAAAGAGGGTGATATCATGTGCGACTGTGATGAGGACATCCCCGCTATCGAGATAATCGCAGTCCAGGAGCAATTTGACGATCATCCCGGCATATGTTTCGGGGTCTTCAAGAATTCCGGGATCAATCCTTCGGCCGAGCCAGTTTTTGATCATCCCCTGCCAGCCGAGCGATTCACGCACGTCCCGGAATTTTTCAAGGTCGACGATCGGGTCACGGATCTCCGGATCGGCCCTGATCATGGTAAGAGCGGGGCCCCGCGAGGACAACCCCTCCTCCAGGGCCCTGGCAGTCATCTGGCACCTCTTCGCAGCTGTATGCAGGAGGTAGATCCTCCTGTCACCGATGATGTCGTACAGGGAATTCCCAAACTCCCTTGCCATGGTGATCCCTTCAGGGGTCAGTTCGACTTCAGGGCGCCTGTCGTACGGGACGGAGGCGAGGGACGGCCGCTTTGAGTGCCGGATGAGAACTACCGTCCGGTCCCGGTCAGGCATCCGCTCGAGGAGGGACATGACCTGCAGCTCGCCGGCTGTCATGTGCCCCCTGCCAAAAAAAGGCGGACGAAAACGATACTCTTGTTGGATCGTGTCCTATTCATTTCCAGTCCCAGTCACATGAATAATTGATCTCTTCTCCCTTTA
>DAWO01000026.1 GCA_002509485.1 Methanolinea sp. UBA477 | reverse complement strand
GATTGCCACCATGGCGCTGGGCACAGGGAGTATTGCCGCAGTGGACAAGATCGTAGGGCCTGGAAACATCTACGTGACACAGGCCAAGATGCTTCTCCGGGAGGAAGTAGAGATTGACTTTCCTGCAGGACCAAGCGAGATCGGCATACTGGCTGACGGATCGGGCGATCCCGCGTATATTGCTGCAGACATTCTTGCCCAGGCGGAGCATGACCCGGACGCAGCATGTCTCCTGGTCACCACGGACGCCGGACTGGCAGAAAAGACCGGAAAGGCGCTGGAGAATATGGTCCTTGAGGCAAAACGAAGGGATATCATATCGGGATCGATCGGAAATACGGGATATATCCTGGCGGATACACTGGAAGAGGGTGCAGAGATCATGAACCTGGTCGCGCCAGAGCATCTCTCCATACAGGTAAAAAACCCGCTTGATGTGATCCGGATGGTCCGTCACGCAGGATCCATATTCATCGGAAGATACTCCCCGGTTGCATGCCGGGATTATGCCTCGGGAACCAACCATGTACTGCCCACTGCCGGGAACGCAAAGACCCATTCAGGTCTTGACGTCCGGCATTTCTGCAAGAGCTCCACCATACAGATCATCAGCAGGGAGGGACTGGAGAGTGTTGGCGAGGTGGCCGAATGTATCGCCTGCGCGGAAGGGCTGTATGCACATGCGGACTCGGTCCGCATCCGGAGAAGAAAAACCAGCTGAAACATGCTGGATTACAGGCTTTTATTCTCTTTTCCGTGCAACGGACGCTGCTGCCGCCAGCGCAACCATGGCGATTGCGGCGTAGGGAGGGCCGAGGGGAGGGGTTTTCTGCGCCTCTATAAAAGTGATATTCACCGACGATGAATCGCCGGCAGGCATCCGGTCCATGCCGAGAGGGACGTTTATCACGTAGATGGTGTACATACCGGGTTTCAGGCGTCCTGCGATAAAGCCGGTGTTCCATTCATATTCCCACGAACCATCACCTGAAACGCGTGCCGAGGTGAAATATCCCTGTCCTGCAGGGAGGTTCAGGTTCTCAAGGGTGACTCCTCGTGGGTCAAGTCCCGGACCAATGAGAAACAGGTAGACTGCGATGGTTTTTTCCATGGTGGTGGTGCCTGAAAGAACAATCTGTTCACCGACCTGGCAGACCTGTGGGTAGACGGCAATCGTGACCCCTGAGGCATCGCAGGCAGGTATTCCGGTACACAAGATGAAGAGAAGAATCAGGAATCCCTGGTATCTGCGTAAAACAGTGCCGTTTCTCTTACACGGTGTTCTATCAACCGGTTGCACCATACAAATTCCTGTATCTTCCCCACTCGATCAGAAAAAAAACAAAAAACGGTCAGAACTCCACGACCATGACCGCTTCTTCCTCCTCTTTTAACTCATCCCGGATATGATCGGCATCAAACGAGTAACTCTCCCATGGATCATAATCTTCGTACAGCTCGCACTTATCGAGTACATCCACAAATTCCTTCAAAAAAATCCTGGGGATAACGTCGATTCGTCCACCGAATTTCCCCGTCACCTTCTGTATCATCGCCCGGATGAACCTGTGGGTGACCCTGCTCCGGTCAACCTCCGTGTATGCCTCCGAGTAGATGTCCATCACCTTGAGGGCGACCTGCTCCAGTTTCCGGGAATTGAATTTTGAAAGGACAATCTGCGGCTGCCGCGGATTCCGGAAATCGTCAGCCTGTATCACGTTGATCCTGTCAAAAAGCGAGGGGAGAGACCTGATGCCCCTGGGCCCCTCGAAGAAGGCAGGGGTTCCGGTAAACAGGAAATAGCAGTGCGGCATCTCCCCGCGATCGAGAATGTCGACGATCTGGCGCAGTACATTGTATCCCTTCTCCCGCTGGTTCCTGGCCTGCGACTGGGTCGTCTCCACCTCGTCCACGGCAACTGCAAGCCCCGCATACCCTGCACTCACGATGATGCGGATAAGCCCTCTCAAGAAGATCAATGCCACGCTCTCATCGATATCCCCCCTGATGCCTGCTTTTTGCTTGAACTCTCTCCCGACATTGGGTTCGGCACAGATCCATCCGATCGCAGCCTGTGCAGTCTGGAAATCTCCTGCATTGTTTGCCCTGTAATACGTTCGGAGCGCTGCAGCCAGGGACGTGTTCATCTCGCTGATACCGGCAAGTGAGGTCTCAATCTCTTTTACCGTCGCCTTCTCGAGCGTCTCTTCATCCATGTTTTCCCTGGCAACCTTGAGGATCTTCTCCTCTATACCAAACAGCCAGCTGTCGATTATCGCCTTCTGGGCATGTTCCTCCTCCGTGGTCCGCATCGTGGCGCAGATCTGCTGGTAGATACCTTTCAGTTTGTGGAGCGGTGCTGTCTGGGATATCACCACGTGTGAGGTCACGAAATTCTTCGAACGGGCGATCTCAAGTGCCCGTGCCACCAGGAATGTCTTCCCGCTGCCGTATTCACCGCGTATAAATTTTATATCGCCTCCACCCCTCGTGACAAAATCAAGTTGTGTTGCGATCGTCTCTTCCTCGACATCAAGGCCGACTGCGATCCGCTCGAGTCCACTGGCAGGGACCGTCCCCCGCCGGAGAGCGTTGATGATATTCATGCTCTCCAGTCCGCGGGTTTTTGTCTGTTCATGCCCCGCAATATTCGTATATCTCTCCATATTGACCAACTCCTTTCTTCTCAATTATCTGTACTCCCTTCAAAGCCGATTTTTGCAGCAATCTGTTGACATATCCGGCGGCTCTCCGCGTCCCAAGCAGGGTGCGGAGATCCATCTCGTTCGCCCGTCCGTGTGCTTTCAGAAAATCAACGATCTTCTTCTCATTCTCATCAAGTTCCAGGAGTGCGTGAAGCGTCTCGGCAGGAATTTCATCACCTGGCCTCTCATGCTCATCCGCATGAAAGATGGGGATGTCATACAGCGTCCTCTCCTTGCATGCCTCGAGCAGTGCAAGAAAATCTGCGGGGGAGAGATCGCGGGGGCGGGGAGGTATGATATCCAGTCCCCTGAGGCATGCCTCCTTGCACCCCGGAAAATCGTTCTCCTCGAGCGCCCGTGCTGCGGAAAAGAGCAATGACTGCGCAAGATATTCCAGGCCGTGGGAATTCAGCATGGATATCCGTGATTCAAGCCGCTGGATCAGCCGGTCAAGCAGCCTCTTCAGGCGGTAAAACCGGGAATCGCCGACAACAAGGCCGGAGATCCGTATGAGATCCTGGGTCTTTTTGATATTATTCACAACATAGAGCATGACCTTCTCACATTCGCGGAAGTCTTTCTGGTTTGCAAGAAACCGGGCATATTCGCAGCCTCCCTCGAGGTAATCACTCCTGTATGCGCGATAATACCATGACCTGGCCTCGGAGAAATCTCCCAGTTCTTCATAGAACCGTGCAGCCGCAAGGAGGCAGATCACGTCCGACTGCCCGGATACGAGCTCAAGATATATCGGGGCAGCAGTCTTCAGGGGATAAAACGTGAGAAGAAACGTTTTAAACGAAGAGAGCGCCCTGCCGAGGAGTTGGGTTTCGCTCATGAGGATCATCTGGGATCGTATCAAACGCCGGTATTCTTCGAGAGCCCTGTCCCTGTCACCCGCAAGGGCAAGGAGTTCAGCGGTCATGAGATGAATCCCGGCGGTATCGTCTTCATTTTTCCCTGTGGTCATCATTGAACATGCGTCTATTGCCTCATTGTAACGGGCTTTCTCCTTCAGGAGCCGGATGTGGTCCTGTGCAATGTCATCGTTACCGGTCTTTTTGATTACTGGTGGATAGTCGGCGAGTGCAGCATCCGGATCTCTTTTGGAGAGAGCTGACAGGTAAAACCGGGCAAACAACGGATCACCAGTCTTTTCCATCCCTTCCCGGGCAACGTTCAGTGCGGTATCAATCTCGCCGCAGGAGAGCAATATCCTGACATACAGGGTATCGGGTACCGTGCTGCCCTTTCTCCCCTTATAGTATTCGAGAGCCTCGTCAGCCTCGCCCGAAGCCAGGAGTGCCTGGATGAGAGTCCGGAAATCCTCTTCCTTTCCGGACAGGTCAAACAGTGTTCGCAAAACCGTGACGGAAGATCTAGGATCGCCGGAGGAGAGGAGATATGCTGCATAGCTGCGAAGAGCTTCCTGGTTTTTTGGGTCGAGTATGATTGCCCTGCCATAGTGGGCGATTGCCTGCTCCTCCCCCTTCATCTCCAGTACCTTTCCAAGATAACTGTGAATGTAGGAGGATTCCGGCATCCGGCAGACGAGGTCCTGAAAATATGCTTCAGCTTCGTCCAGCCTGCCCAGGTGGAATAGGTTCATCGCTGATAGGATCACTATCGAGGGATCATCCTCGGTGGCAGTGATATCCCTGCAAATCTCGTATGATCTCTCGTAACTCCCTCCCTCAAAAAGCATGAACGCTTCCCGCTTCCTGCCAGGTCCAAGATCCCCTGTCATGTCTTCACCCATGGATGCGGAGTTTAAGGAGGCCGGCAAGCATGCCGCCCGCATCTGATCTCGTTACCCTCGAATCACTCATACTCGTCCATTTAATAGGGATTTCCCTGATGGTGTATCCTTTTCTGGAGAGCCGCCACAGGAGTTCCACATCAAATTCGAAGCCGGATGATACCATATCCCCGATAACTGCATCAATTGCTGATTTTTTAAATACCTTTGCCCCGCACTGCGTATCTTTGAATGAAAGGCCGAAGAGCACCCTGATGAGGAGGTTGAAGATCCTGCTCTGGATGCGCCTCGAGAATCCCTGCTTCCTCGGTAGCCGCGATCCTGGCAGCCATCGTGATCCTATCGCACCGTCAAGGGCATTGATCTCTGATACGAGCCGTTCCATCTCCCTGATGGAGGTGGAACCGTCTGCATCCATGAAGCCGACGATGGGTGTATTCGCGATCCTGAATCCATCGAGTATTGCCTTTCCCTTTCCTCTTCGTTCGCCATGACGCTCCACGTGTATGGGGATACCCGGATTCCGCCTCGAAAAGTCAAGGATTATATCAGGTGTCCGGTCATCGCCGTCGAAGATGAAGATGAATCTCCCGAAGGAGGATTTCAGTTCTTCCAGTACCGGACCTATTCTCTCCTCCTCGTTGTATGCCGGGATCACGAGGGTGTAATCCGTGGTGTGTGCGTAACTGTCTTTTTTATCCATCTTTGTCGCGGGCGTGGGGGTTATTGCACGTAGTTCTGCAATTTTTTATTACGAATATCTGTATGCTGCTGTTCCTGGTGACTGGGTATCCGGGGTCCGATAAGACTACTGGTGACTGGCAACATGTTCGTAAAGGCCGGTATCAGGCCTGTATCTCTCTGCAATCTCGAGTGCCACCTTTCGAAGTTGTTGGTGCTCCCGTATGCAGGACTCCGGCGGGGGGCTCTCTCGAAGAATCGCAGAGGTGTTTTCGGTAACCTGTATCAGTTCTGTCGCTATCAGGGCATTCAACCAGATGAGATCCCGGAGCATGGATTGCAGTTCGGGTTCCATAGGATACATTTGGATGTAATAGTCTTTAATTGCGGCGTTTGGATCCAGCAATTCTTATTGAATAGGTTTTCCAATATAGTTCCACCATGAATTATATCGAGAAGATCCGTGCGAGAGGAAGGGATGCAAACCCGTTCTTTTCCCTGATGGGAATTGATGTGGTGGAGATAGAGGATGGGGATGCAGTGATATCCATGAAGGTCCGACCCGATATGCAGAATGGCGAAGGCTGGCTCCAGGGGGGAATTTTTACTGCCCTCGCCGATGAGGCGATGGTGCTTGCCATCTACCCGTTGCTCGAGAGGAATGAGCGTCTTGCCACGATATCTGAACACACCACTTTTATCAGCGGCGCCCGTGAGGGGATCCTGTATGCCGCCGGTCGGGTGGTGAAGAGAGGGCGTCGGGTAATCTTTGCAGAAGGAGAGGTCAGGTCGGGCGGCAGAGACGGAAAAATTCTCTCCCGCACAACGGCAGCCTTTGCGGTGGGCAGGGAATAACTCCCTCTTTTTTCGAGCCCCCGAAAACCCTCTTGCAGCGCCGATTGCGCATGGGGGCATAAAACTTTCTTTTCCAAGAACAATAACTGATGCATACCTATGAGAAGGAGCGCCAGGGGATTTCATTGAAGTACATTTTTATTACTGGGGGGGTGATGAGCGGCCTCGGGAAAGGAATTACTGCCGCATCCGTGGGCAGGATTCTCAAAAACCGCGGTTACAATGTCACCGCGGTCAAGATCGATCCATACCTGAATATCGATGCCGGGACCATGAATCCGGGCCAGCATGGTGAAGTGTTCGTCCTGAGTGACGGAAGTGAGGTCGATCTCGATCTCGGCAATTACGAGAGGTTCCTTGACATCGATCTCACATCCTCGCACAACATCACCACCGGGAAAGTATACCGGAGCGTCATTGACAAAGAGCGCCGCGGCAATTACCTCGGAGAGACGGTCCAGATCATTCCCCATATCACGGACGAGATAAAGACTTCAATCAGGAATGCGGCAGAAGAAGAGATCCCCGGCCAGGAAAAAGCCGAAGTATGTCTCGTCGAGGTGGGCGGAACGGTCGGGGATATCGAGAGCATGCCGTTTTTGGAGGCGGTGCGCCAGATGCGTGGGGAACTCCCCGAGCACGACACCGTCTTAATTCATGTCACCCTCATCCCCTCCGATACGATGGGCGACCTCAAGACCAAGCCCACCCAGCACTCGGTAAAGACCCTGCGCGAACTGGGGCTTCTTGCAGATATCATAGTCGGCAGGTGCGAACGACCGATCGGGTCGCAGACCAAGCGAAAGATCTCCGCATTCTGTGATCTTGGACAGAACGGGGTTATCAGCGCGGCCACCGTTGCCGATATATATCTTGTCCCGATGGAGCTCGAGAAAGAGGGCATTGCAGATATCCTTGCCGGGCAACTGGGCCTGGAGAAGAGGACTGCGGACTCTGACTGGTATCACGTGGTCACCAGGGAATATACCCGCCGGGTGAACGTGGCCATCGTAAGCAAGTACGGGATCGAGGATGTGTACCTGAGCATCAAGGAGGCGCTCAAGCATGCAGGCCGGGCCCTCTCGACCGAGGTGAAGATCTCCTGGATCGATGCCGAGCGGTGCGACGAGAGACAGCTCGAGGAGTATGACGGCATCCTTGTGCCCGGAGGATTCGGAAAGAGAGGTATCGAGGGCAAGATCACCGCTATACGTGTTGCACGAACGAAAAAGGTACCGTTCCTCGGTCTCTGTCTCGGTTTCCAGCTCTCAGTTGTAGAATATGCACGGAACGTGCTTGGATGGGAAGATGCGACAAGTGCGGAACTCGGTGAAGGCAGGCACGTGATCGCCATTCTCCCCGAACAGAAGGATGTCACGGACCTGGGAGGCACCATGAGGCTTGGAAATTATCCGGTTCAGATCAAAGACGAGACACTGGCAATGGAACTCTATGGAAACGGGGAGATAGTCGAGCGTCACCGCCACAGGTACGAGGTCAACCCCCAGTATATCGGGGAACTCACACGGGCAGGCCTGGTCTTCTCGGGATATAACCAGAACCGCATGGAGATATGTGAGATCCCGGATCATCCGTTCTTCCTGGCCACACAGTTCCACCCGGAATTCAGGTCGAGGCCCACGAGGCCGTCTCCTCCATATCTCGGGTTTGTCGGGGCCTGCGGAGCGAATAAAAAGTCAAAATAGGTTTGGTTTAAGATGAACACAGAGTCATTTATCGAAGATGCAGTCTCGAAGATCAGGGCTGCTGCAGGAGACTGTCACGTCGTTATTGCCCTCTCCGGTGGAGTTGACAGTTCGGTCTGCGCGGTTCTTGCAGAGCGGGCGATCGGGGAGAGGCTGATCCCCATATACGTGGATACCGGCCTGATGAGAAGAGGAGAGACCGATCGTATCATGCAGCTCTTCGGGCACATGAACCTGCATGTCGTCCGGGCAGCGGACGAGTTCTTTCCTGCTCTTGCCGGAGTCATCGATCCGGAGGAGAAGCGAAAGGTCATCGGCGAGAAATTTATCCGTATCTTCGAGAGGGAGGCCAGGAAGACCGGAGCCCCGTGTCTCCTGCAGGGGACCATCTATCCTGACCGTATCGAGAGCGAGGGAGGGATCAAGAGCCACCACAACGTGGGCGGTATGCCGGTCGAAATGGAATTTACGCACCTTATAGAGCCCCTGTGTGACCTGTACAAGGATGAAGTCCGCCAGGTTGCGATGGCGCTTGGCCTGCCGGACGAGATCGCCCACCGGATGCCGTTTCCCGGACCCGGCCTTGCCGTCAGGGTTATCGGGGAGGTCACCCCGGAAAAGATCGAGGTTGTCAGGGAGGCCAACTGGATAGTCGAGGACGAGATCGTGGAGCAGTACAAGCCCTGGCAATGTTTTGCAGCACTTCTTGGGCTTGGAACAGGGGTGAAGGGCGACAACAGGGTTCATGGATGGATAGTGGCGGTCCGGGCTGTCAATTCCCGTGACGGCATGACCGCAGATCCCCTGCAGATCCCGTATGAGGCGCTTGACCGGCTCGCGTCACGGATCACCTCCGAGATTCCGAATGTTGCCCGGGTAGTGTATGACGTCACGCCCAAACCGCCGGCAACGATCGAATATGAATAAACACATTTAACCGGTGAAGATCAGATGAAAGATGAAAATTTCCGCGAAATGGATGCAAAATACTATATGCCTGCATTTTCCAGGGAGATCATGATCTCCCGGGGAGTGGGGTCCCGTGTCTGGGATGCTGACGGAAAGGAATATATCGACTGCGTGGCAGGCATCGCAGTCTGCAGTACCGGGCACTGCCATCCCCGCGTCGTTGAGGCAATCTGTGACCAGGCTCGTCGCCTGATTCACTGCTCGAATCTCTATTATGTGCCCCACCAGGCAAAACTTGCAGAAAAGATGGTCGAGATTACCGGCATGTCGAAGGCATTCTTCTCAAATTCGGGAGCCGAGGCCAATGAAGGGGCTATAAAGCTCGCACGGCTGGCCACAGGAAAGAAGAAGTTTGTTGCATTCACCCACGGGTTTCATGGACGGACGATGGGATCCCTTGCGGTGACGCACAAACCTGCGATCAGGGAGCCCTTCGAGCCGCTCGAGCCCGGCTGCACATTCATAGAATACGGGGATCTGGACGCAGTGTGCCGTGCCGTGGACGATCAGACTGCAGGTGTCTTTTTAGAGCCGATCCAGGGCGAAGCAGGCATCATCATTCCCGACAACGACTTCATCGCAGGAGTGCGCCAATGCTGCGACGATCACGGGGCGCTCCTCATCGTCGACGAGGTGCAGACAGGGATGGGGCGGACCGGCAAATGGCTCGGTATCCATCACTCGGGAGTCAGACCCGATATCGTAACTCTTGCAAAAGGCATGGCCAGCGGTTTTCCAATCGGAGCACTCCTGGCCCGCGATGGGCTTGAATTCAAGAAGAGTGAGCATGGAAGCACCTTTGCAGGCGGTCCGCTGGCCTGTGCGGCCAGCCTTGCCACGATATCTGTGATCGAGGAGATTCTGCCTGGTATCGCCGGGAAGGGTGAACGCTTCAGGAAGGCCCTGGCATCTCACGACCCGAGGGTGAGAGGGTTGATGGTAGGGGTGACTGTCGGAGAGAGGTGTCCCCAGGTGCAGAAGGAGTGTGCCAGGAACGGAGTGCTTGTGAATTGTGCCGCTGATGGAAACCTTCGCCTGGTGCCCCCACTTGTGATAACCGATGAAGAGATCGATCGCGTGACAGACGTGGTCAACAATGCAATAGGATAGAGTAACTCCTTTTTTCCCTGTCGGTCTGGATCGGGCAGTGATGGATTTTTCAGAGTACCCAGGTCCCAGGTACCGTATGTGCCCCGGTTGTCGCATTATCCCGGCTCCTGCCTCTGCGCCCGGGTGCTACGGACCGGTTGGTTTTTTTCGAAAAACCGAAAGCATAAGCCCGGTGGATTCGATATACATGCTACGGTATTTTGCATGCGAAAAAAAAGCGAGGAAGGGCTTGTACTCACAGGGATTGTCACTGATGTTGACGGGACAATCACTGATTCGTGGAGGCGTATCCACACCGGTGCCATCCAGGCGATACGTGATCGTGTGGACAATGGCAGCGAAGTCATACTTGCTAGCGGGAATACCGCATGCTTCATGGATGCCTTGTGCCGGATGATCGGAACATCAGGCTCATTCATTGGAGAAAACGGGGGAATCTACCGCATAGGGTATGGAAACGTCCCCGTGGTCCTCGGAGACCAGACCGTATGCAGGATTGCCCTGGAGACACTGGTGGATCATTTCAGGAGAAGTGGAACAGAACTCGAGTTGTACAGCCCGACATACCGTTTTGCGGACCTGGCATTTGCAAAGACGGTCAGCGTCCCTGAGGTCCGTGAGGTGCTTGCGGACATTCCTGTCCAGGTGCTTGATACAGGGTTTGCAATTCACCTCCAGGCGCCCGGGATAAGTAAAGGGACAACATTTACCCATATGGTGGCCGAGATGGGGCTTTCACCGGCAGGTTTCCTGGCGACAGGTGATGCCCAGAATGATATCGATCTGCTCGTATCTGCAGGTGTGGGAGTTGCAGTCGGAAATGCTCACCCGGATGCAGCACGGGCTGCCGCCTGGGTTTCAAAAAATTCGTATGGAGAAGGGTTTGTGGAAGCTATCCAGAGATATTCTGCTTATTTTCGGGAGATATAACGATCCACGATGATATAATCTTTTATATCCTTCACTGCCTCGAAATTGATGAAGAGCCGATCACCCTCGACGCGATAGCCGGATGTGTCGAAGGAGGGATCCGGGTACACGATCAAATCTACAACCTGGCCTGTCTCAAAATCCACCACGATGTTCTTGAGGGTCCCGATCATCTTGCCCTCGTTTGTCACAATCTTCTTCCGGGAGAGGCTACGGGCCATTACTCTGGACATGAAAAGAGTTGTTGAGCTTTTAATATTTAAACATGTTTAAAAATTCATGCGAATTGGCTTTTTAGATGAATTATAGCCGTTATTAGTGAATATCTGACTGCGGCATCATCTGATACAAAAACGTTAAGCGAATCATCAGCACTCCCTGCCAGGGAAGATACGCGAAGTGAAAAACCCGCCTCTTCCCCGGTTTGTGTGGAAATGAGTGAGAATGAGGATTACGCGTTGGTGTTGCTCCGTATCCAATCCCCCAAAAAAAGATGAACTCTGCCAGATTCAATCGTCCTGGCCTTTCGTCTGGTGCCCATCAG
>DAWO01000115.1 GCA_002509485.1 Methanolinea sp. UBA477 | reverse complement strand
AAACAATCCAGGACAACCCGGGATCGATGCTGAAACCGGTCATTCTCCTGGCGTTCACAGTTATAGCCGTCGTGCTCACGATCTTCTGTCTTCTCAATGGCATCACCATAGTATTCACCCACTTTTTCTATCTTCCAATCATCCTCGCCGCGTACTGGTACAGGAAGAGAGGAGTTTTCTATGTCGTCTGCCTGAGTGCATTTTACCTGGCAGCAGTCTACCTGTTCTTGCAGCCTGGCCTGACAGAACTTGTTGCTTCGATATTCCGCGTTGCAGTATTCATGGGTATCTCAATCTTCATCGCCTATCTCTCGCAGATAGTCTACAGGGAGAGGGTGGAACTTGAGAGATCGGAGACGAAATTCCGGAATATCTGGGAGAATGTCGAGTCCGGGATAATCCTCATGGACAGGCAGAGCCACACGATAGTCGATGCAAACCCAATGGCACTGAACATGACCGGGTTTAGCCGGGAAGAGATGATCGGCCAGGTCTGCCACAGGTTCATATGCCCAGCCGAGGAGGGTAAGTGTCCCATCGACGATCTCGGCCAGAAACTGGAACACGCAGAGAGGGCCCTTCTCGACAGGGAAGGAAATACTGTCCCCATATTAAAGACGGTGACGCCGATGGAGATCGACGGCACTGAATACCTGCTCGAGAATTTTGTCAGTCTGGTTGCAGTCAAAGACGCGGAAAATGCGCTTATCGCCTACATACGTGAGGCGGCACTCAGAATAAAAAACCCGCTCGAGCTTGTAAAACAGAATATTTCCGATATCCAGAACCAGGTATCTGAAGGCGCGACCGGAAACGTGCATATTATCATGGAACTTGCAGTCCAGGAGAAGCATATCGAAGAGATACTTGCGACGATTCGCGATTTGAATGCTGCAGTGTCGGAGAAGAGGACAGAAATTCCTGATGCGATGCGGGAATTCCTGAAGCAATGAGGCCCTCATGTCAGAATTGAATCTTTCGATCGGCAGCAAACAGATCGTTCTTGCATTATCCGATTCCCGGAAGTTCAGGGAGAATACGCTGCGACTCATCCGTGAGATACAGAGTGAAGGCCACAATCTCATCATCATTGCAGTCAACAACCCCTCGGGATATCTCATGGATCTCTACGAGAAGAACGGAATAGATACCTCCAGATTGTGGTTCATCGACGCCATAACCCGCTACGCTGCCGGCAAGGAAGAGAGGACGCTTGCGAATTGTGTCTATGTGAATAAACCCGGAGACCTCACTTCGTTAAGCATTGCGGTGAGCGAGATCTTGAAGAAGAGGCAGGCAGAGAAACCGGTGATATTCCTTGATTCAGTCAATGCACTGCTCATCTACATCAATACCATCGACCTCTCCAAGTTCTTCCATTTCGTCGTGAGTAAATTGAGAATACTAAACATCTCCGGGATATTCCTGGCTGTCGAGAAGGGGCTTGATCCGGTGCTGATATCCCAGCTCACCTCCTTTGCAGACGAGGTGGTCGATATATCAGAGATCAACGAGACTGAAACCGGTGCAAATCGGGCTGAAGAGATACACTAGACCTCTCTTTTTCGAAAAAAAGCAGTGATTGTCTGACCCAAAAACAGGTCGTCTCCTCGAGGGGCGTTTTGTTCAGGACAGACTGCCCCCCCGAAATCAGGCCTGAATGCCCGCTTCGCTGCTCACCCATTCTGATATCCGTTTCTTGTCAGGCTTGTATTCGCGGAACTGTCGCAGTGCCACGGTCAGGTCGCGGGTGAACGCGAAATACCCGATCTGGGTCTCACGGCAGAGCTTCATTGCCATGTCCATCAGGCCCCGCGGATCCGGTCTCGACTCACCGAGCCAGATATGGAAGATATTTCCGCCGTCGACTATGGGGAAGAATACGTGCTCGATGTCCATCCTCTTCGAAAGCGGGATATTTGCCCCCGGTGCAACGTGTGTCCCGTTTGTATAGTATATCGGAAGATCGCGGGTCGTCCCGAGCCGCTCCAGTGCGGTCTCGAGATCTCCCTTGATGACCTTCTTCGCATGGTCCCTGTAGTTCTTGTTCAGGAGGTCTGAGACGGAGAAGCGCTGGCCGGTTGTCTCTGCAGGTGTCCTGGCAAGCGCGATGGTCATGTTGTGCCGGTGCGAGAGCTCCTTTGCATAGAGCTCCATCTCGGTCATGGCCCTGACCGCCATCGTGAACGCCTCCCGGGATTCGTGCAACTGGCTGCCCACGTGATGCTGGATCATCTCGTTTACTCCGACCACGCCGATGGTGTAGACGAGTCCGTCAAGGTCGACCGCTACCGGGCCGCGTTCACCGGTCACCGGGTCCTTTGGCCGTTGCATGGCAAAGGGCATCCTGCCGTGGGCACGGATGAGCTCCATCCAGCGTCTCTTGATCCTGAAGACCTCCACGCATACATCCATGAGTGCGCGGAGGCCTGCAAAGAGGCGTGCGTCGTCCCCGTCAGCCTCGTATGCGGCTCTCGGGCAGTTCAGCGATACCACCTGCCAGGACCCCATGCTGAAGTGTTTCCCTTCAGTAAATAGCAGTTTTTCATCGAACTCCTCATCATCATCCGCTACCGCAGAGAACTGGTATGCACAGCACTGGTAGCACGAGATTCCCTTGCCTGCCCCCCGGTAGGGTGGGATCTGGTTGTCATAGTACGGTGTTCCGAACTTGGACGCCAGTTCGAACGAGAGCAGGTACAGGTCATGGTAGGTGGGAAGATCGGGATTCTCGCGGTTGAATTCCTCGTCCTCCTGCATGAAGTCAGGTTCGATGCTGATCTCGGGTTTCGGGAAGCTGAATGGCTTGCCCCAGTAGTCCCCCTCCATCATGACTTCCATCAGGGCTTTGAAGAGCAGCCTCACCTCGCGTTCCAGCTCGCCGTAGGTCTTCTTCGGGCCCGACGTTCCGTCCCAGACCCTGCCCTTGTAGACACATGGTTTGTCCCTCCAGAGGGATGGCACCCCGGGGCTCAGCTGGACCGACGAGAAGACCAGCTGGCCGCCGCGTGCGACCATCATCTGTGTCATCTCGTAGACAAACATCTGCATCAGCTGCTTGATCTCCCCGTACGGAATGTCTGTGAAGTAGGGAGCCAGGAACGTGAGAAAATTGTAGTATCCCTGCCCGCCGGCAAAATTCGTCTGGGCGCTTCCAAGGGCCTTGACCGCGTGGAGGACCGCCACCTCGGGCCTCATGGCCGGCCCTGCAACAGACGCTTTCGTGCCGTTTCCATCGGGCATCAGGCCGTAGTAGAAGAAGTAGCGGAGGTCCCAATCCTGGCAGTTATGAACGAGGAGCCCGTCTGATATGTAGAACGTATGACTCTCCTCCGAGCCGTCACCCTCTAAGAAGAGATCGTAGACATATGGGTCTTCAGACCCGACCACCGAAACGTCTGTCACCCTCTCTGGTTTCGGTGCATGTTGGATCGACTGCACATTCGCCAGGAAGGAATCGATATGGACCTGTCTGCTGTCGTTGAAACGTGCGTACCGGGAGAATCTCCTGATGTTGGCTGCACCGTTCAGCTGAAGACGATAGAGGACGGTTCGATCTTCTCCGGAATACAGTTCGAGAATGTATGGTCTCATACCAAGGGATGTAAGGAGGACCGAGAGTTCCTGGCGGAGTGTTTCGGAAGAGGTGGTATAGTTCACGATGCAATCTGACTTCTCTGGCTGGTAATAGGCTGAGCCGTCACCGGTGAAGAGAGCAGAGAGGAATTCGGACAGAAGATCATCGTCAAGGTTCCAGACAATCCAGGGAAGACGCTTGTTCCCCGATCGTTCAGGAATTCCAAAGACGTAACGGAAGAGAAGCCATACGAGTTTCCCTCCGAAATGGACCTGCATCGCCCGGTTCCGGGTGACAGGAACTCCGTAGATTTCAGTTGTATCGCGTCCGCCGCCGGAAAGCGTTGCATAGCAGTTCAGTACTGACTGTACATCGGCAATGACCACTCCCGACTGGTGGTTCTCGGTGATGGCGAGGTTATAGTTTTGTCCCTTACTGATGTTGTAATTTCCTTCGGAGACGAAGTACCCGAGGAGCCGCATGAGCGGTGCGGTAAACGGAAGCACAATCGGGAGATCATGTCTGCTCCCTCTCACACCCAGGCGAATACCGGAGAGTTCTGTTATGTTAAACAGCCTGCAGAGGTCATGGAATACGGGCACCGGCATGATTCCCCGAAGGTACCACTGTTTTTGGTGCGCGACTCCGAGTTCCCGCGAGATCTGGGAGTATGTCCAGCCCCCAGCATGCAGGCGGGCGAAGATTCCACCAGCTCCACGTACATAGACATCCTCAAGCAGTTCAGCAGGTACCCGTTCAATAAGTTCCTGGAGGAGGTCTATGGATCTGATCCGGTCACCTCTTACCTCCGGGTTTTCTTCCAGGGAAAGGAGTATATCTCCTTTGCTGATGCTGTCAGCACGAACGATCTTTATGCCGTCGTCCTGGACGGGAATGCGATGTTCCCCGGTCACCCGGATGCTTTTTCCCGAGCTCGTGCGGATCTGCAGGAGCCGATCTCTGCTCCCAATCCTGCGCCGTGTCACTTTCAGGACGGTCCTGTATCCTCTGGGAGTGAGGACCTGGAGATCACCGGGGAGAGACGTGTCATCTGAGAACTGCATCTCGTCTGGCCGAACTGCCAGGTGCCGCCCCCCCGAGACGGCAGGAATGATTGCGCTGCCATCGATGCAGAACGGCCGTGAACCAAAGTATTCCAGGTCATGGATGTGGATATCGCCGGACAGGTGGTGATCGGCGAGATGGGGGGGGAGCTGGAGGAGATACTGCTCCTTGCTGATCTTGTCTGCCTTCTTCTTGTGCGAGGTCTCGGCATTCTCCTGGAGATTTGCATTGTCCTTGGCTTCAAAACCCCTTCCCACGTCGATCTCGTGTGCATCGTATACAGGCGTCCCCACCCTCGTGCATACATTCCGGTACTGGACCATCCCCTTCTCGAGGAGGGTGATATTCACGATCTCACGGATCAGGGGTCCGGAGAGGCTTTGGATCCCCAGGGACCGGATCCTCTGCTCCACGAGCCGGGCGACCTCCTGTGCGCATTCCTCGGTTGCGCTCTCGTACCCGTAAAAGGTCTCGACGAGTTTTGTCTCTTCCACTATCTGCTTGATGATCCTCTGCCGGTCCCATTCCAGTATATGGCCGTCAGTGGTCCTGACCTGGGGCATCGGGGAGATGAATACCCCTTCGAGCGTGGTCTGCCGGTAGTCCCGCTTCGCCATCAGGAACCCTCTAGCAGTTCTTTTACCACCTCTTCATGGACAGAGTTGCCGACGAACAACTCTGTGTGGGTAAGGAACTGGTTCGCTACCCGGAGGACCGGGGCTTCGGTCACGAAAACGCCTGAAACCCGTAAATCCGTCAGTGATTCAGCGCTGGACATATCCCGTTCAGAAAAAGAGATCCGGTTTGCTTTGAAATATTCCTTCAATATTTCACATTTCGGACAAAATTCGAGAGTATATATAATTGCTTCCGTGTTACCTGCCATTTCTTCCCCCACTGTTGTGCAATCCAATAATGGTTTTTTCCCAAAAAAATATTTGTTGTTCGCTTCTTTATTGTATATGAAAGGCTTGTTTTAACCATATTGTATTGGGCAGGTGTATGTGGCATGAACTCACCGGAATCATGTGCAGGGAAGATATTAACAGGAGGCTTTTATGGTTCGTCTGTTCGTCGCGATTGACTTACCTCCCGAGATGCGCGAGGTTTTAAAGAGCTCACAGGAGGTGCTTGCAAAGAGCAGGGCGAGGCTCTCTGTCGTCAGCCCCGAAAATATCCATATCACCCTGAAATTCATCGGCGAAGTGGACGAGGACATGGTCCCGGCGATACAGGAACGCCTTGCATCTGTAACCGGCAGACCATTTGAAGCCAGCGTGTCAGGAATCTCGGCCGACAACCGCCGAAGGCCACGGGTTGTCTGGTGTGACGTCGTCGACGGCGGGAGGTGCGCTGCCCTGAACGAGCAGATTGAGGATGCGCTCGAGCCGCTTGGTATCCGGAAAGAGTCGAGAAGATTCCGTCCCCATGCCACCCTCGCCCGGGTAAAGAGGTTCGATCCGTCTCTTTTGGATGCGATCCGGCCGATGGAATCGGCCGGTTACGGACGATTCAAGGTAGACGGATTCTCCCTGAAAAAGAGCACGCTTACACCATCCGGCGCCATATACGAAGATGTCATGGTGGTGGACTGGTGACGCTGGAAGAGGAGGTGCTTCTCTCACTGCGGCCTTCCGAGGAAGAGCAGGCCCATATCAACGACGTCGCACGGCGAATAATGGATTTGGTGGAGAGCAGCGGGCATGTCCGGGCAATGGTGGTCGGATCCGTCGCCCGGAACACGTGGGTCCGGGGTGACAAGGACCTGGACATCTTTCTCCTCTTCGACCCATCCCTCTCGCGCGAGAGGCTGGAGGAGGAGGGTCTGGCCCTGGCACGGGATACGGCAGCGGCCTTCACCGGAACGCTGGTCGAGAAGTATGCCGAGCACCCCTACATCAATGCACACATCGAGGGCCTTGACGTGGACCTCGTCCCCTGCTACCGGGTGGAGAGTGCCAGGCAGATCCAGAGTGCGGTCGACCGGACCCCGTTCCACACGAGGTACATCCAGGAGAAGATCCAGGAGCATATCGATGACGTGCTCCTCATGAAGCAGTTTTGCAAGGCGGGGGGTGTTTATGGCTCCGACCAGATGACCGAGGGGTTCTCGGGATATCTCTGCGAACTGCTGGTACTCCATCATGGCGGATTCCGCCCGCTCCTGGAGGCCGCGTCGCGATGGCGGCCCGGAACGCTCATCGATATCGAGGGTCACCGGACAAAGGATTTTTCCGAGCCGCTCGTGGTCGTCGACCCTGTCGATCCTGCACGGAACGTCTCGGCATCGGTCTCCCTCTCCCGGATGTTCGAGTTCGTCGAGCTTGCACGGGGATACCTGGAGAGGCCGTCGATCGAATTCTTCCAGCGTGCGAACGCACGGGTCCTCTCGCGGGAAGAGCTTGACAGGGAATTGAAGGCGAGGGGGACTCATATCTACGCGATCTGCTTCGATACCCCTCCATATATCGAGGATATCGTCGTCCCGCAGCTCCGGCGGAGCACGGTGGCGATCAGGTCGCTGCTCAAGCGGAACGATTTTTTCGTGAACCGGGCAGACTGTGCCATGCACCCGGACAGGTGCATGCTCGTCTTCGAGCTCTTCGTCGAGGATCTTCCGCCAGTCAGGAGGCATATCGGCCCCCCGGCCTGGAACGCGGCCAATGCAGAGAAGTTCATCTCCAAGTACGAGGATTCCCGGCACCTGGAACTCTTCGCCGGGCCCTACATCGAGGACGGCAAGTACATCGTTGAGATCCAGCGCCCGTATACCCGTGCCGAGGATCTCCTCAGGTCCCACCGGGTGCTCGACGTGGGCCTTGGCAGGCACGTCAAGCGGACCATGGAGGTGGACTACTGGGACGTGTACCGCGATGATGAGTGCTGGAGCGAGGGGTTCGCAGCGTTTCTCTCCCGGTTTATCAGGTACGAGTCGCCGGGAATGAGGATACGGCGCCTGCAGAAGGGCATCGAGGACCGGGCTGAATAAGGGTTATACATTCCAGCCACGAGCAGGGAAACTCGGACATGGGACGTATCTTAACTGAGTTTCTTTTCAACAATTCCGAGGAAATCTTCTGCAAATTCCAGTGAAAAAGATGCTTCGTCCTTAGTTGTCAGCGATCCGCCATACTGGATATTGTGCCTTGAAAGCCTGAGTTTATCCAATGTCCTGAGGTATGAGGAAAGTTGCTGGTCGGAGGAGAGTTCTTTCAAGGCCGATATAAGGCATCCATGGCTTCTTTCGATATATCCCTTGCTGAAAAGTATTGATCTTGCACTATGGAAGGCACTGTTGTATGCAGCAATCTGTGTCATTTCAAGCTCATCGATCTCCAGGTTCTTTTTCGCTGCGTTCAGGAACCTTTTCGATGATTTGATTGAGGTGAAAACCCTGCCTTTTGCCGAATCATCCTTTCTGATCAGTCCTTTTGCCAGGCATTCATCCAGTCTCATAGCTCCATCCCACAAAGAAGAATATGGTTACAGATCAGGCTCATGATAAACGGATCTTTTTCCTTTTTCATCTTTTCCAGTCTGTACCACGGTATAACCGTAAGCTGGATATTTTTCCTGATTTTTTCCTGGATTTCCAGGATCTTGCCCCTGTTGACCTGTTCCTCAGTTCCCGCCACCAGGATGTCAATATCACTCGCTTCACTGAATGTTCCCGATGCCGCACTCCCGTACAAGGCGATCGACATGGCATTTCCTGCAATGTCCTTTATGCCGTATTCATCCAGCAGAAGGAGAATTGTGCATCTTTTTAACTCTTTGACTACCGGATGGTCGGTATTGAGGATGATCAGGTGTGCATTTGCAACCTTTTGTATGGTGACTATCCCTGCATCCATGAAAATGCGGGAGTACCTTAATACTGTTGAAGGTGAACTGCCAGTCTCTCTTGCAAGCTCGTTTATGTAGATTCTGGCATTTGGGTTCATCAGAAGCCAGTGCAGGATCTTGTTTCCTGCAAACTTGTTGAACTCGGATATCATTCGTTAGATAGAATGATCATTCAATATATAAAATGATTATTCGATATATCGAATGCTAATTGCACGGAGAGATCCAAAAAATGCCCGGGTCAGCGCCTGCCTGGGGGGCATAAGCCTGAGTACTACGAGCGCCTGGCTTTCGGTCTCACGGGACCGCGCCGCCTGAGAGAGTCGTGACAGTACAGTGCCCTGTCTGTGACGGTGTCTCTCATCCGATAATCCTCGGGCAGGTGGGTTAGCAGAACGTTGCAGGCCCAGCACCGCCCGGGTCGGAAATCCCGTGTTAAATCCAGCAGGAACCATCTCTCCAGCTCCTGATAGTCTGACTGGCCAGATTGTCCAGGGGCCTGAAAGTCGGAAAAAGCCCGTCTATCATGGCCCGTGTTGATACTTTTATATGATGAATTGCCAAATACTGGACTATCTATCATGGCATCAGAGTGGCAGGAGACGGCACTATCCGAGGTTATCGGATTTATTTTAATCCTTGCTATCATCACTGCCGCCGCTTCGCTCTACGTCGTCTATGTCGTTCCGGCACAGGGGCGGGAGGCCGAGATCAGGCACATGGAATACATCAGCGGGGAGTTCACCGGCTACAAGATCGGACTCGATAGCCTCTGGATCAA
>DAWO01000078.1 GCA_002509485.1 Methanolinea sp. UBA477 | reverse complement strand
GCTGAAGGTACCCACGATGGTACCGACGGCCACCGCCCCGACGACGGCGACCACGATGAGCACGAGGGTCGCCACAATCGGCGACACACCGCTCTCGTCCTTTATCATGTTCTTGATCGATTTCACGCAAATTCACCTGTTTTGTTTTTTACTGGCTTTTTGGATTTGTTTGGCTTTTTTTGGGTTTGTGGATTTGTGGATTTTCGGAGTTGATAGTGTGCATCGGTGACGTTCATCCATCCCCACAGGTTTGTCGCGTTCACCACATGTAGAGTCGCGTTCCTTCTATATATTCGTTCCTAATTATCAATAGATAGACACCATATCACTATAGAGTGTATATAGTCCGGGCCCCCGGACGGGGGTCCGCCCGGTATGAAAAGATTGGCATGTGTGAATGTGAGTCTTGAGGTTTGCTGGACGTGCGCTGGCATGTAACGTCTTCTTTTCAAGTCAGTCAAAAAGAGTATCAGGGCAGTGCCGGCACCGCACCGCTACGTATGTCACGTATGCGGGCAGGAGAAACGAGAGGCCGATTGTGAAATAGAGTATCTGTGCCGACATACAATATGCACTGACGCTGCTGCAGGTCAGGAGAAAAAGAAGCATGCTCCCGGCGAGGGGCCCCACTACCTTTAGATCAGGCCCGGCACGGTCGCATGGAATGGTGGTACATATTTGAAGATTTTTGAGTTTCGTTTTGCATTCGGTGGCATCATTGCTGTCCGCTCTCTCGGAGATAGGGTGGTTCACATTCGTGCCCGAAGAGTCGTACTTCCGCATGATGACCGATCATACTGGTGGTGATGAACCCATATATATTTTGGCGATTTATTCTATATAGCGATATATATTATATAGAGAATTCGGGATCTCCGTGCCGGAAAGATCCATGCAGATGAGAACGTGCAGACCGAGGGGTCCGCTTCTCAACACCAACGACCAGGCCGGGTATCGCGGTGTCCCCCATGACCTCCGCGGACCTGATCATTGATACGAATACCACTATCGGGCTGTCCTGCACCATCGAAAATGAGATGTTCCACCCTTGCCTCATTCCGAGGACTGTTTTGCCGTCTGGATCGCCTCGAACAGGCCTGAAATATCTGCCACGTCTCCCGAGATCTTGAGATCGTTCAGTTGAAGATGCATCTTTTTTATGAGCAGTCCCACCTCGATGATATTGTACGAATAGATCCGTTTGAGAGAGATTTCGTAGAGCCGGCTTGGTCTTGAGAGAAAGCCCTTTCCGGCATAGAAAATAACACGCCTGTCGGTTACGTATCCTCTCAGGCCATCGTCGCCGTCGACATACAATGTCCCCCTCGTCGAGTAGGTGACTTCTTCATCCGGCTCCAGGAACTTACCGATCTTCAAACCGGCCGGTCTTGATGCCTTCTTTTCGGGTGTTTTGTCGGCATACGGGTCCACGATAGATCAATTCAATCAATAGAAAAAGTCACTATAATATTTTTGTTGTTTTAGAATATAGAGGACAATATAATTTCTATATCGGGATATATCCGAATGAATCGCCCGAAATCCCGGACCGGACACCAATTTTTTCGTCCAAAAATTGCAGATAAAGTGTATACTGGCCGGAATATGACCGGGTCCGGTCACTGTGGATTGATCAGGCCCTCCATGGATCACGGCTCTCATGTACGCCGAGGGTGAATATCCCATACTCACGGAGATGATATCTCAAACCGGCGGGAATTACTGAAATCTGCCGGCCCATCGGCAGGTATGAGAGGATTTATTTCAATGGAAGGATACTTGTAATCACATTCCTCCGGAGAAGATAAGAGATACAGAGGAGGAGATCCACGCACTCTCTTCTGATACCCTGAAGGACCTGATGCAGGCCAGAAGACAGGTTTCTGCAGGAAAGGTCATTCCTCTGGAAGAGGTAAAGCGCCGACATGAATTGGAATAATGATATATTCCGTCGTTTTTTCTCCGATCGCGGATAAAGACCCCGATAGCCTTTCGTCAAGCATGGTACGGCGCATTTCAAATAAGATCGCGTCGGTTGCAGAAGATCCCCGTAGACATGCAAAACCCCTGAAGGGACTGTTCCCCCCTGTCTATTCTTTTCGTGTCGGAGATTACCGTGTTTTATTTGGACTCGATGACGAGATCCGGGAGATGAAGGTTCTCCTGGTTCGTCACGGGTCTGAAGTCTATAGAGTCCTTTGACAGGATAAGCTGGCCACTCTGCCCCCGGGCCATCGTTTTACGAGAGCAGGCCTGAAAATGAGGTGGCCTCCTGATTATCACAAGCGCGGCCTCTTCGCCATCCAAACGGTAAAGGAAGGGTCTTAAAAGAGTATTTCCGCTTTCCCGTCCTCTTTACATGACGATGTCTCCGGATGATGCGGACCATATCGTCGACCTTTCAGGTGCGGACCCCACAATTCGCGCTCTTTTCTTCCTGTTTGTCGCAGGCGCCGTTATCTGCGGGTTCCTGGTCGTCCTCAAATTCGGGAGGAGAGAGGAGACGTACATCCACCCGCTCATAAAACGCCTCATAGATGCCGTTTTCCGGAAGAAACAGGGGCATTCTTGCGAAGAAGAAAAAGATTCATGGATGCCTCCGGGTGGGGCACCTGTTTTTGGAAAAAAGATATTTTTGCCGTATTGGGGTTCTTATTGGGACTGTCTTCTCCTGCTGTAATCGAAGTGTGTCTTGCGAAGATTCCGCTCGCGCGTGGCGAGATATTCCTTCATTTTCCGCTCCAGATACTCTGCTTCCGATTCATTCTCGAAAAGCGACCCCGTACCCTTATCCTGAGACATCATCTATCGATTTTACTACTCTGGCACCCTTAAAAAAATTTCGATCTTCTCGTGAAGAATAAATCGAATAAAATGTCCGAATTTCATTTTAACACTCGTATTTGCGTTAATATCGAAGCGCCGGGTTGACACGGATTACACTATTTACCCCGGCGTCCTCCGGTGCCCCTATAGAGCGCATACCCGAAGATGAGTACCGCGACCATGACCGAGATGAGCGAGAGCCCGATCACCGTGTCTGAATAGAGGGGACTCCGGACATACCATGATATGCCCCCGAGGAGATGGGTGAGGCTGACGAGCGAGATCAGGGCCACCCCGACAGGGTACAGGTCGCTTCCCGAAAGCATCTTCAGGACGAGGAACGATGCCAGGTAGTAGAAGACCATGAGAGCGACGACGGCAGCGAGGACCAGGTCCTGCGCAACCGCGAACCTGAGGAGGGGGCTCGCCTCGTTCCGGAGGATCTCCTCCCGGCTCCCGGCAAGGAGAAAGGTCAGGGTATAATCGGCGGCTATGGCTGCGACGGGAAGGAGCGAGACTGTCCGTGCATCGTGATATATCCTGTGAGCCTTCTTTGACAATGCACCCATGCGTCTGTACCCCGTATCACTGATAATCCCGTTCGATTCAAAAACAGGTTGTTATATTTCGTTATTCCGGTATAGGAGTCATTTTATTTAATGATTCTTTGGATCCGGCACTGTTCCGGGAACAAATCGCCGTACCTATGGTCCTTTGGACCAGGGATCGCCTGGGGAGAACGGCCGTGACTTCCATAAGCGTAACCCATACTGCTGGATATCCTGAAAGCCATTATGACACTTCGGGAAAGATACATGACCAGATGGACGGGGAAGGGACAATTGAACGGATACCCCCAAGGACCATAGTGCTCCTCGAGGAGGAGGCCGGGTGCATGAAGGACTTCTTCACCCACAAGGTCGCGACTGAGACGGCCGCCGAAGGAAAGACGGTGGTCTACATCACCTCGCATTTCGCCGACGAAGTGATGGAGGACATGCGCTATTACGGCTCCGGGGTCCCCGAAAACCTGCATATCGTCGAGGGTTGCAGGACTGGCGAGAGCCTTATGGAAAGATGCAGCGGCGATCTCTGCATCATCGACCCGTTCTCGACGCTCTTCCTCGACCACGACCAGGTCTCGCTCATGCACCTCCTTTCCGGTATAAAGGAGCAGGCCCGGAAGGGGGCGAGTTTCCTGCTCGTCTCTGACATGGGTGTTCTCCCAGAGGGCCACGAGCAGCTGGTCCGGGCCATGGCCGACGGTGTCATCCGCTTCGTGACCATTATCGAGGGCGACAAGATCAAGCGCTACATGAGGGTGCTCAAGATGCGGGGAGCGCTCCCTGTCGACAGGATGATCCCCTTCACCATCACGGACGAGGGATTGCAGATCGATACCCGGGAACGGCTGGGATGATCAGGTCCTGCATGATATTTGCGGAACGCCTGCCTGAATGAACAGACCGCCTTACCGGTTCTTCTTTTTATTCAATCAGAGAAAAGCTGATGCCTGCCCTGGCACCGAAGAGCCGTGGGCGAAGGTGACAGCAGGCCGAAGAATAACCAGGGGTCAGGAGAGTACCGGGTCCGGTGGACAGAAGGCCCGGAGATGCCCAATTCATTGACCGGAGTGATGACAGGGGATGAAAGATACCTATCCGGAGACGACTTTTCTTGACGGGACAGCCGGAAAACGACAAAAAGGCCTTTTTTGGATCCGGTCGGGGGACCGGAAGATACTCCTGCCCGAAGCTTCAAAGCGTATCGACCGGTAATGTGAGGATACGGTCCTATCCAGCCAGGGGGAGATCAATTCATTCCTGTACGGTCCGTATGACGATCAGCATGCCCTGCCGGGCTGCCGCTGCCATCCCCAGGGCTCAAGCCTGCCCTCTTCCGTGCAGTGGATCAGCTTGTGCGTGAATCGCAACTCCGCCCGCGGATGTTCCCTGATCGTTTCACAGAAAGTTCGGAGTTCATGGATGAGGTGAGAATCCCCGCTCTTTACGATGAACAGTGAATTCCCGACTTCGATCACTGCGGAGGGAGAGATCTGGCTATCGCACAAACAGGATTGTCCACTGGGAGAAGGTTCATGCTGGTTTTTCCGGATCGGGCTGCCGATACGGGTGAGCCTCCGATCCTTTGGCTTCATCACCGGTTCGATGCACGGCATATACTATAGTGGATATGGTAACTTTACTAGTTTTTGATTGTATTGTATATATGGCTCTATATTTATCATAAAACCCATGACGGCATAGAGTTTTACGTGAAGGGCGCGAAGCACTTTTATTACCTCTTTTTGGGGAATACTGGAGAGGACAGGTGTTTTTTATACCACCACGTCGATCCGCTGCGGAGTTATATAGTAGTGATAGATTGTCGGCACCGCGGGACCGGTGATTGAAAATTCAAATTCCCAGGATTCACCCGGTAAGATGATCACGTCTTCCTCAAAGATTCGGGAGGCGAGAAGGGTCCGGTTCCGATCAAGGTAGTCAACCTGCAGCCTGACATAGTTAATCGGCAGATCTCCGGTGTTCTGTGCTGTTCCGATAACCATGAACGTGTCACCGGCATCACGTATCCCCATATAATTTTTAAATTCCAGCGACTGAAGATTGTCCTGCTCATCATCCCCGGTCCGCGACAGGCATCCGGCGAACAGGACAAGAATGACCAGCAACCCGCAGAACAAAAGAAGAATGCGGATATTTTTACACATGGTTCAGTCCCCCTCGTCGAGCTGTTTCACCAGTTCCTCGTATGCCTTCTGGCGGTCGCCGGCATCGGCCGGAGAGGGTTTCTCCTCCCCTCCCGAAAGACCTGGAAGACCGATTCCCGAGAAGAGGCCGAGTATGAGATCGATTCCCGGCAGGCTGATGTCCCCGAATACAAGAGCGACATCGATCTCCCGTGTCTCGCCCGGTTCGAGATCGATATCCTCTACATACTCCCTGTAGAGGGGGAACGATAGCAAGATCTCGTGACTGCCTGGATCAAGCTCACATATCTCCATCGGCGTCATCCCCATGTACCGGCCGTCGACCGAGATAACGGCGCCGTAGGGACTGGACCGGACGAGGACGCAGGCGGTCTTCTCAACAGGAGCGTCCTCCAAAACCCCCTCCGATTCTCCCTGCACGGGTTTTAACTGCACCATCACCGTGTTGCCCTGCCCCGGGATCACCTGTATCTCGGAGTTGAATGCCTGGTATCCCGGGAGCGAGACCCCGATTGTGTGGATCCCGGCCTCTGCCTCGCGGTTGTAGACCGGGGTCGTGCCATATGACGTCCCGCCGACCAGCACTTCCGCGCCCGGAGGCTCCGACCTGACGGTGACGAAGCCCATATCTCCTGCCTTCTCATCCGGTGCAGGATGCAGGCTGGCCACCATCTCCAGCGTCTGCCGCTCGATGACCGAGACGGTCATCACGACATCATCGTATCCGGGCAGCGAGAGGGTGAGGGTGTGGGGACCGGCAATGACACCTTCCAGCAGGTACGGCGTCTCGCCCCGGTATTCTCCATCCAGGGATACGGCTGCGTGCTCCGGCTCGCTGTTCACCTGCACGGACCCCTTCGGGACATAGGGGTCTTCAGGGGGTCTCGCCCCCTGGACATAGGTGACTTTGCGGGTCCGGACCAGCTCGGTATCCCTGATGATGGCATGTGCGGTCGCCTCCGCGATCCTGACCATGGTCTTATCCTGGGTCGAGGTGACCGCCGGGGCGATCCCCTTCACGGAAACCTTGAGCGAGACCTGGCTTCCCGACGGGTAGGAGATGTCCCACGAGGTGAGCGTCATCGTCTGCGAATGCCTGACCGGGAGATCCATGAGGTTCCCGTCGACCGACAGGAGCGGCGTCCAGACCGGGTCCTGGAGGTCGGTCCAGAACTTGAGGGTGTTGTCGGGCGAGAATGTGTACAGTTCCTCGGAACTGATGTCCATCAGGGCGACGACCTCGACCATCGTCTGGTTCCCGACGATCTCCGTATTCGGAGTTATCACCACATTATACACGTTGACCCCGGCCTCCGCCGCCTGGACGCAGGCGATGATCGTGACCAGGACCAGCAGGAGCCGCACCGGTCTTGTCCTGCATACTCCATTCCGGTTATCCTGTTTCATGGTTATTCTCCTGAACTTGCTGCACTCGCCCCCGTGCTCGTGCTCACTCCCTGGCAGGTGACGGTTATCGTGTAGATGCCATCCTCCTGGCCGAGGATGATCTTCGAGACCGCGGTGCCTTCCGCATCGGTCCTGTCCGAGGCGGGCTGCATGGTCCCGCCCGGATCGATCCTGAACGTGACGTCCGTTCCCTCGACAGGGTTGCCCTCGAGATCGGTGACCTGCACGACAAGCGGCTGGTAGAGCGGGAGGCCGGGGAATCCCTCCTGGGCTCCTCCCGCGATGATGGTAATCCTGACATCCCCGGACGGAGGCGCCTGGGCCACCGGGAGCAGGAAGAGGACGCACGCGATGTAGCCGGCGGTCATCAGTATGACCGAGTGCTTCAGCCCGTACTTCGCCTCTCCTTCCGAGATCTTCCCGATTATGAGCCCCCCGAAGAGGGCGTTTATCATGAGAAGGTGGAAGAATCCCCCTGCAAAATCGAGTTCCGCCATCTCGCCGCTCCCGAGCCCGAGGAAACTGGTGGTGCCGAGGTCCTGGAGGTACGGGAGGAGCGAGGTGGTGAGGGTTACGGCGATGAAGAAGAGGATCCCCTGCCCGAAATAGAAGATCATCGCGTACTGGGCGAGGTTTCCCTCCTTCTCGCGCTCGATCCCGATCAGACTCCGCATGTCCTCCGATGCCTTCAGGATGAGGTCCGAGGTCGACCCGCCGCTGTAAGACGCCTGGACGACAAGCATCGTGTACCGGGTGACGAGCTCGCTCCTTATGGTCCGGGTCATGGCCATCATGGCCTCTTCGAAGGACTTTCCGAAGCTCATCGCGGTCGCCGCGAGGCGGATGTGCGGTGTGAGGTCCCCGAGGTTGGTCCTGGCAAGCTCGTTTACGGACTTGACCGGGTCGAGCCCGCCACGCATCAGCTCGGAGAGCTTGAAGAGGAACTCGGTGTAGAGCTCCTCCTTCTTCCTGGTCTGCCGTTTCCTGAGGGTGATGTCGACGGCATACGGCGCAATCGCAAGGATGGCGGCAATGATTAACAGGTGGTCGAGCCCGAACTTCTCTGCCGCGACCGCTTCCTCCTCTGTCTCCACCGCCGTGGCCACCGTCTCGTCCTCCTCCTCGAGCGTCTTTACGAGCTCCTCGTACGCCTTCTGCCGGTCGCTCTTCGAGACCTCCTGCTCCTCACCCGGGAACCCGGCAAAACCTGATAAAAGGGCCGTAATGACAAGTATCGCGGCAATAAAGACCGGTATCCCTATGGTGAAGTACTCGCGCCGGACATCGTGTTTCAGGGAGAGGACCTCGAAGAACTCGTGCAGTGAAGTCATGGATTTGTCGAGTACTTGACGGCGAGCATCTGGAGAAAGACGATATTCACGACAGGGGTCACCACGTAGATGAGGACATCGAACATCTGCGTCGGGGTGAGGGGGCCAAGCTCGATCCCGAGCGCCCCCGAGATGACGATACCGAGCACCGAGAGCGTCATGACCATGATGATCCCCCCCAGGTACCCTTCGGCATACACGGAGAGGGACTCCACGAACTCCTTGTAGACCTGCCGCCGGGTGGCCATCATCTCCTTCGACTTGGCCTCGAGATAGCCCTTCAGTCCGCCGCCGGAATAGATTATGTTCGTTACGTCGATGCAGATGTCCCGGAATGTCTCGGAGGGTGTATTGTTCACCAGCGAATGCATTGCGGTCACCGCGTCCTCGCCGAGGACATCGGTCCGGAAGAGCACCTTCTTGAACTCGTTCGAGATGTGCCCGTAATCCTCACGGGCGACACGCCGGATGATCTCGAGCGGTGTCGCACCCGAACTCGAGAGGATCGACATGAACGAGAGGGCATAAGGAAGTTTCCGCTCGATGTCCATCTTCTTGTTCGAGACCTGGTTCTGGAGATAGAAGGGAAACCCTCCTCCGACCGCGGCCGCCCCCGCCCCGGTCAGGACCAGGACATAGAGTAAGGGGCTCTCGGCCTGGAACGGGCTGAAAGGAGAGCAAAAAAGGAAGATCGAGACAACGAGCATCAGGCAGGCGACGAGCACCGTGCTGATCATCCAGATCGAGAGAAACATCCCCGGGGTCATCTCGGCATCGATCTGGTAGAGTGTCCGGGAGATGGAGGGGTTGGGATTCAGGTCGAGCCTCCGGCCGAACCTGTAACAGAACTTCTTGTACCAGTCGAAAACAGCACCGGAATGCATCTTTAATGCCCCGTCCTTGTGAGGAAAATATTTATATATCCGATATCATACAGGACTATTACACGAAATATCGTGCCATCAACACGGATTTCGTCAAGATGTTTCACGCAAGAATCATCCCCACAG
>DAWO01000038.1 GCA_002509485.1 Methanolinea sp. UBA477 | reverse complement strand
TTTATGTGTTGAACAAGGAATCCTTTGATGAGAGGACCCTCTCATTGATGAAACAACTGATGAATGTGGTGATTGATGTGAAGAAGGATTCGAATCAGGAATTTCTCTCGATTAACGGTCTTTCCGGCATTACCCCTGATTGGATCGCGTATCAATTTGAAGATGGAAACCTGGTGATGAAGTAATGTTGAGGACTGGAATTTCAGGGATTGATGAGATGCTTGGCGGGGGTATACCTGGCGAGTCGAAAGTTCTTATCAGCATGGAACCGGGTGTGGACGGGGGTTTATTCATGGCGACGACGCTTGTTGATGCTCTATCGAGAGATCGAACCTGTCTTGTCGTAATTCCCACCTCCACGCGTGATGCCTTCAGGGAAGAGATCCTCTCGACCAAGGGAGTCGATATCTATACCCGACCCGACCGGATCATCACTCTTGATTCCCGGACGAGAGAAGATATCCGGAAGAATATCAGGGACCATTCTCAAAGACTCGCCGAATGGAAACGCGTTATCTGTTCCGCCTGCACAGAGAACAACGTTGATGTCGCATTCATCTATTTCGATCTCTTCTACGAGGACTTTGGCCTGGATGGGGCGTTATCTGTTCTCGAAATGACCAGCGTTGATGCAAAACCGGTTTTGGTTGTTGAACACCTGAACCTTGAAGGCGACACCTTCATCGAAGATCTCGCGTCAGCTGGGCTCTTTGACCTGGTCTTTTCCATAAAGGCCTCATACACCGGAGTTCCTTTCTTCAATTTCCTGACTGTAGAACACATATCCTGGACGCAGCTGCCACGACGTTCCGTTCCATATCTCATATCCGACGGAACAATACGCCTGTATATTCCAAAGATCATCGTGACAGGGCCCCCTGCATCAGGGAAAACCACATTTGTGAATAATGCCTCCGAATACGGGATATCAACCGACAGAAACGATTTTGCGGGAAGCAGCACCACGGTGGCAATGGATCTTGGGTGGGTCCATCTGAAAGGATTTGATATCAGTATCTACGGAACCCCGGGCAAACCGCGATTCGATCCGATACTTCCGCAACTCTTCAAGTGTGCGATGGGTGCAGTCCTCATCATTGATGTGACCAGGCCCGAGACACTTGACCGGGCCAGGCAGCTGCTCACGATGATCCAGCAGGCCCTGCTTCCCGTCGTCCTGGTGGCAAACAAGTCGGATCTACCGTATACACTCGGAAAAGAGGAGATCAGAAAGATACTGAATCTCCCTGAAGATACGATCATCACCTTTATCAGTGCCACGAGATCTTCAGATGTATCGTGTGTCGTGGAGAACCTGGTCGAACAGATAATCATGTTCCCGTATTAGGGGATTATAGGATGATTCCGACCATCTTCATCGGTTATATGGGTTTGGTGGAAGAATGCTGACATTCGTCGGGCTCGGCCTGTACAGCCTCGAGGATATCCCGATCAAAGGACTCGGAAGAATCCGGGAGGCTGACCAGGTCTACCTTGAGACATACACCTCCCGGATCATGGGCGCGTCCATCGCCGACATGGAAAATTTTTACCAGAGACCAGTCATCGAACTTGGACGGGAAGATATCGAGCAGCACCCGGGAGAGATCCTGAAAGAGGCCGAACGGTCCGACATCGTGATCCTCACCGGAGGAGATCCCATGGTGTCGACGACCCACATGGACCTGCGGATACGGGCGGCCCGGATGGGTATAAAGACCGAAATTATCCATGGATCATCCATCTCGAGCGCCGCATGCGGCCTTTCAGGACTGCAGAATTACCGGTTCGGTAAATCTTGCTCTCTTCCGTTCCCCCACAAGAACTGGTATCCGATGACCCCGATCGAGGTGATAAAGCAAAATATCACGCTCGACCTCCACACGCTTGTATACCTTGATATCCAGACGGAGAGGTATATGACCGTCCCCTACGCAATCGGACTGCTCGAGGAGATGGCCAAAAAAGCAGGTACCCACATCACGCTGTACATCGGCATTGCGAGGGCGGGTTCTGAATCCCCGGTAGTGGCCGCAGGTAGTGCCGATTCCCTCATGAGGACCGATTTTGGTCCGCCACTGCACATCCTCATCATTCCTGCCACTCTTCATGTGGTGGAGAGGGAATACCTGGAGTTGTTCGCAGGCCTATGACCACCGACCGGTGCCGGGAAACGCTCAGGGAACGTGTGCCGGAGATCAGGATACTGGTATCCGACGCAAGCCTGCTCACAGGTATCGCGAATGAGATCCAGGAGATGGTCCTCGCGTACCAGAGCGACGGATACGACTTTGAATGCCGGGGGGATGCTGTCAATGCATGCGCAAGCTATGCCTATGCCCTCGGCTGGCTCGATGCCGGGTGCTCTATCGGCATCATATCGGCGGGTAACCCGGACAGGGGATGGTTCGTATCCGCACCGCGTTCTCCGGATCACGGGGACATACGGTTAGGGGAAAAGACTGCACGATATCGAAAACTTCTCCGTACAGCCTGCGATGCCGCTTTACCGGCACCTGACCAGGGCAGTCTCCTCCTGTCCGGTTCGGAAAAGATCGTGATGACAGGTCGGACATTTCTCATCTTTGGGGAGACTGCCATGAGGGAGCACCGCGAATGGTTGGCTCTCATGTGTTTTTCCTACGGCTTTGGATGGCTTGATGCCGGTATCCGTGCAGGTTTTCTCACAGCCCGGAAAAACAGGGACATATTCACCATATAGGTCCGAATCCGTGATTTTTTCCATGGAATTCCTCAAAGCGTATATAGAAAGTGCAATAACATGATATGGAAGTGGAAGAGACTCGTGCAAATATTCGTGTAACAGGCAGGGAATTCATCGATGGATAAATCACAGAAAAAATGGCTCTGGATATCCCTCGGGTTTTCTGCCATCGTGCTTGTTGGTGTTCTCTATTTTACCGTCGACGCATCCACGTTTGAATATCTGCGCCAGATGAACGTCTATTTTTTCATCCTCGCCCTCCTGACCCATCTCCTGGCACTCGTCTTCTGGAGTCTCCGGATCAAGTTGATGAGCAGATCGCTCGGATACAGGATTGGGCTCCTATACAGTTTCAACCTCGTATGCGCCAATCTTCTGGTTGCCTCCATAACCCCCTCCCAGGCAGGAGGAGAGCCGGTACGCGTACATGAACTCTACCGGGCAGGGGTGAGACTCGGAGACGCTACGGCTGTCGTCATTACCGAACGCATCCTGGACGGAATAGTGCTCGGACTGGGTGGTGCTTTCTTCATGCTGGTGCTTGGGAGTGAATGGCAGACGATCGGCCTGAGTTTCAGCTACGTCCTGTATATCTCGTGGATACTGATCACCGCGATGGTCGTTCTCTTCATCTACTCGTTCAAAAATCCCATGCTTCTGAAACGGCTGATACGTTTCATCTCAGGATGGTTCACCCGCAAATGGGAGAGCAGGCGTGTAGAAAGCCTTGCCAACAGGATCGACGGCGAGGTGGACAACTTCCACAACACCCTCCACACATTCATCAGGCAGGGAAAAGGCGGCCTGGTATGGGGGCTTCTGTTCACGTCGCTCTTCTGGTTCTGCGAATTCATTATCGTCTCGTTTATCCTCATGGGCCTTGGCCAGCCACCGATATTTATCGAATCCCTCATCTTCCAGCTGGTGATCGCCGTCTTCATGATGATCCCACTCACTCCCGGTGGTTCGGGGATTGCCGAGATCCTCTTCACCTCGTTGTATGGCCTCTCGGTAAACTCCTCGGTGCTTGGCATCCTTGTCATCCTGTGGCGGTCTATCCTGTACTATTTCAATATCCTCATCGGGCTCTTTGCCAGCCTGGTCATCGTCCACAGGGAGACATCGGACCAGAAACAAGACTAAATAGAAGATCCTCCTATCCTCCTGTGCAGTCATGCAGGCAGTGTCGGGTACGGTCAGGGGAGTTTACATGGCGAGAGGGGCCGTTGGGGCCTCGCCAGCGGTGGTGCTGACCGTAGGAGACGACTCGTGCCTGCCGATCTATATTGGTTTGTGGGAAGCGATATCGATCAATAACGCGCTTCAAAACGAGGTCTCGCCACGGCCACTTACTCATGACCTCTTCGTGGAGTTTTTAGAGACGTTCCGGATATCCTTGAAGGCGCTTCTGATCGATTCACTTGAAGACGGCGTATTCTATGCAAACCTTATCCTTGAACACGATAACCATGAACAGAGCATGGATTGCAGGCCAAGTGACGGTATCGCGATTGGCATACGCTGCCGGGCAGAGATCCTCGTAAATCCTCAAGTTATTGCAGGCTCGGCCGTAAAGACAGAAGATCTGCCGGAACTCGTGGATCTCTCCACGTACCTTTCAGGATGAGACTATCTTCTCCGGGACTCCAGTTCCCGGAGGAGATCCGAGTATGTGACACCTGCAGCCCGTAAGGCCACGAGCAGGTGGAACTGCAGGTCTGCTGCCTCGGAGATTATCCTTCCCTGTTCCAGGTTCTTCACGGCCAGGATAAATTCGGTCGCTTCCTCGCCGACTTTTTCCAGTATACGGTCAATCCCCTTGGGATCGGCGAATAGGGATGAGACGTACGACCCTGGTCTCTGATTCCTGACCCGGTCATCGATCACGTCCCATAACTCTTCGATAACTGATCGCTCGCTCATTCTGCCTCCCCTTCAATCGTTATCCCTATGTCGTCCCTGCAATGAAAACGTTTGAGGAGAATTTTTGCTTTTTCCACGTTGCATCCGCCTTTCCCTATCGACATCCCAAGGTCGCTCTTCCGTTTCAGGACCACATGAATGGTTCCGGATTCATCCTCGTGGAAGATCCTCGAGATCTGGATTGGCTTGAAGATATTCCTGATGAATTCCTCTTCATTGTCTGCAGATTCGACCATCTCGATGCGCTTACCGAGAACATTCTGCATCCGCCTGATATTCTCTCCTTTTTTTCCAATCGCAAGCCCCATATCGCCTTTCTTGATTACATATATAATTCGCCCGAATCGTTCATCGATTATACAGTCAATAGCGGTTGATTTTGTGAGTATTCGTAATTCCTCGATATATCTTCTCTCTTTGAATCCAATGTTGCGATCCATTGAAAAATCCTTCGTATGTTATTCCGGGTTACCAATAAAAAGTATTTGCGATTGAGGGATCTCCTGCATGCAGTATCCGGATATCTCCTTCAGAGACCCCAATGAATAATTGTGGCCGGATGCAGCAATCCCTGGTCCGGATATCGCAATGTGAAAAAGGAAGAAGGATGTCTTTTCAATCACTGGATCAGGTATGTCACAGATACCTGGGCTGACACCGTCAGTTCCCCGGGCTCGATCGGCGTGGGAGCAGACATGACCTTCGAGTCGGCGGCTCCGGCATATCTCGCACTCTCGTAGAGAACCGGAGAGTAGCTCTGCCCGACAGTGACGTCTTTTACGCCGGTAATGGTCATTCCGATGGCTGATGCGACGGCATCGGCATCCAGTCTCGTTCGGGCAACAGCTTTCTTGATGACATCGGCACGCAGGCTCGCTTCCTTCTCCTCGCTTAAGTAGAAGTTGATGGAGTCCACCTGGTTTGCACCATCTGCCACCGCGATATCGATAATCTCGCCTGTTCTTGTCACATCGCGGAGAGTCACCTGTATACTGCTCGTGACCTGGTAATACCGGATCTTGGTTCCGAACGGACCTGAACTGTCATACACCGGGTAGATCGAATATCTCACGGTCTTCGTCTCCTCGTCCGCGATTCCGGCATCATGAATCGCCCGTATCATCGCATCTGCAATTCGTGCATTCTCTGCCTGTGCCACCTTCACATCGGCATTTTCTGTCCTGACGCTGACCGTGACCTGCGCCCTGTCGGGTGCAACCATCACTTCTCCCGATGCGGAGGTCTGGATCACCTTCTCGTTGGAGTCAGACCCGTCCTGGGCCGAGACCATCGGGACCCCGGCCGCACCGATAAGGAGGAGTGCAGCAAACAGGAATACCAGTCTTTTATATACTGTATTCATGACCGATTATTTTCCACGCTGACTCAAATATCTTTCTTTGACTGCGAAAAAATTTGCAGCAATCTGTTTCTGAAGAGATCATGCCCATACACACAAAATCCGGACGAAAAGGACATGCCCCAAATTAGATTACCTCCAAAAGCGTATGAATAGATGAATTATATGGGATCGACAGTCACAGAAAAGATCTTTGCCGGCAAATGCGGTCGCGAGGTCACTGCCGGGGAAGTGGTCATGGCCGAGATTGATGCCGCCATGATCCATGACATCACCGGCCCGCTGGCAATAAAGAAGTTCTATGAGATGGATGGAGATATGGTTTTTAATCCGGAATCCGTCATCCTTCTTCTTGATCACCAGATACCGGCTGACTCGATTCCCGCCGCCGAGAATCATGTATATATGAGACGGTTTGCAGAAGAGCAACAGATTCAGAATTATGATCTCAGGGAGGGGATCTGCCACCAGGTCGTCATGGAGAAAGGCAGGGCGCTGCCCGGACAGATAGTTGTCGGGGCAGATTCCCATACCTGCATGTATGGTGCGGGCGGCGCGTTTGCCACGGGAATCGGTTCAACCGACATGGGTTTTGTCCTGAAATTCGGAGCGCTGTATTTCAGGGTACCCGAGAGCATAAAGGTCGCAGTGAGCGGATCGTTTGCAGAAAGGGTCGGGGCAAAAGACCTGATCCTCGCTATCGCAAAGGATCTCGGAGCTGACGGGGCCACGTATAAATCACTCGAGTTCCTGGGTGAGACCATCAGGAATATGGAGATGGCCGGAAGGATGACCTGCTGCAACATGGCGATCGAGATGGGAGCAAAAGCAGGAATCATACCCCCCGATGAGATCACCCACGAATATTTTGCAAAACGCGTGAAGAACTATGAGCGGATCCATCTTGAAAGTGATGAGGATGCGGTTTATGCCCTGAAAAAGGACTTTGACGTGACAGATCTCTCCCCCCAGGTTGCAGTCCCACACAACGTGGACCTTGCACGCGACGTGGAGGATGTTGCCGGGACACACATCGACCAGGTCTTCATCGGGTCCTGTACGAACGGCCGGTTTGAAGACCTGCAGGAGGCCGCCCGCGTTCTCGGAGAGCGGAAGTTTTCCGATTCTGTCCGGGTCATCGTGATACCGGCCTCACGCGAGGAGTATCTAAAATCGCTCAGGGCGGGCTTCATTGAACGGTTTGTCGAAGCAGGCGCACTGGTCGAGGCTCCGTGCTGCGGGCCCTGCATGGGAGGAGCCTTCGGCCTCCTTGCTCCAGGTGAGGTCTCCCTATCCACCTCGAACCGGAACTTCAGGGGACGGCAGGGCAGTACGGAGGCATCCGTTTACCTCTGTTCGCCCGCGACTGCCGCCGCCAGTGCGATATTTGGGGAGATCACCGACCCGAGGGAGGTGTAAGAGATGCGGGTATGGAAATTTGGAGACAATATCGATACCGATGCCATCATACCGGGGAGGTACCTAACGATATATGATCCCCGGGAACTTGCCAGTCACGCATTCGAGGGGACGAGGGATGAATTCTCGAAGAATGCCCGGGAAGGGGATATCGTGGTCGGAGGAAGCAATTTTGGGTGCGGGTCTTCACGGGAGCACGCACCCCTTGCCCTCTCCGGCGCAGGAATCCACTTCATTATCGCCCAGTCATTCGCCCGGATATTCTACCGGAACGCGATAAATGTTGGGCTGTTGCCACTCATATGCCCGGATGCAGGAGAGATCCGGGACGGAAGCGAGATCTCGGTCAGGATCAGGGAAGGATACATCGAATACGGCGAGAGGAGACTCACCTTCGAACCGGTTCCCGAATTTCTCCAGAATATCATCGATGCGGGGGGTCTCGTCGAATTCGGCCGTGACAGAAAGGAGGTGCCTTTATGCACAAAATCGCAGTGATCTGCGGAGACGGAATCGGCCCCGAGATCATCGCCGAAGGGAAGAAGGTTTTGGATGCTGCCGCAGAGAGGCTTGATTTTGGTATCGAATGGACGGATTTCGATATCTCATCTGATCGGTATCTGAAGACCGGGGAACTGGTCACTGATGAAGACCTGAAGGAATTGCGTACGTTCAAGACCATCTATTTCGGGGCTATCGGTGATGACCGGGTGAAACCAGGGATACTGGAAAAAGGCATCCTCCTGAAGATCCGGTTTTCTTTTGACCAGTATATCAATCTCCGCCCGATACGACTCCTTGACGGCGTCTGGACGCCGCTTGCCAATAAAGGGCCAAAAGATATTGATTTCCTCGTGGTGAGAGAGAATACCGAGGATTTTTACGTGGGAATAGGCTCCCGGTTCTCGGGATCGCAAAAGATCACCCTCGAGGTTGTGAGGGATATCTACCAGGCAAAATTCGGTCTCGACATCGAGAGTGATGCAGATGAACTGGCATACCAGATAGGAGTCATCACCCGTGAAGGAGCAGAACGGGTCATCACCTATGCATTTGATGCAGCACGCACAAGAGAGCAGAAACTGACATCGGTAGACAAGGCAAATGTCCTGTCAGACATCTATGGCCTTTGGAGGGATGTATTCGAGACGACCGCACACAGATACCCCGATGTCCATACCGAGTTCAGTTATGTCGATGCCGTCACCATGTGGTTTGTGAAAAACCCGGAATGGTTCGACGTCGTGGTCACTCCAAACATGTTCGGCGATATCATAACAGATCTTGGTGCAATGATACAGGGCGGGCTCGGACTTGCACCGGGCGGAAATATCAACCCCCGGGGAACATCCATGTTCGAGCCCATTCACGGGTCAGCCCCAAAATACAAGGGTCTTGGCGTATCCAACCCGATGGCTACGATATGGGCAGGATCGATGCTCCTTGATCACATCGGCGAGCACGAAGCAGCAGATCTCGTGCTGAAAGGTATCGAGCGGGCCATCCGTGACGGGGTGGTCACAAAGGATATGGGCGGTTCTGCAAAGACAAGCGATGTCGGGGATTATATCGCAAGGGTTCTAAAATCCTGAAATATCTTCCCTGATCAGGCTGGGACACAAGTAGAAAATGAGCCGGCTGCTTATAAAGGTCAGAAGGAAATAACTCCAATTAGGGATCCTTTCGCGGCACCCGCGGGGTTATGTCCCAGCCTGTGATCTTTTTTTTGAATCCGGACCAGGGTTTTGTCTGGAAAAAACCTCCTCGCTGTTTTGTGTGGGGAGACTGAATCGAATTGTTATCTGCATACCGATTCAGTCANNTTCAACCGCCGCCGGGGCGTCCTCACATAACTCATACACAATTGCTCAAATTATGACTGTGAATCAGCCTCGCGGTATTTTTTCGGGCGGCGGCCTGGCATCGCACATGGGGGTGTGGGGGAGGATAGCCCCCACAAATGTATCCGGTTCATCAATCCTGCCCACACCAGGTAGAAAAGAGCCGGAAAAAAGAACGGTAATCAGGCTACAACACTGTTTTCCATCTCCGGCATCTGGTATCTCCTTCCCTCGATCCCGGAGAATTCAGAGATTAAGCGGTTCCTGACAGCGGGGGCCCTGGCCTGGGACGGAACTTCCGCGACTGCCGCGTGCCGTTCCTTCCTGTCAATAACAGCCCTCACAGATTCGAGCGATACGGTAAACCGATCGCCGCAGACAAGGTCGATATTTATTGCCTTACCCGACTTTGATATCCGGGCAAGACCTGCGAGTCCGCCGATGTAATCCATCCAGTTTCTGCCGATCCGTTCGACACGTGCAGCTATTCCGCCGGAGAGCATCTCGACGAGATCCTCGAACCGTATCGCCAGGGTGGCGCCATGGATGCGGACCTCCAGCATCTCCCACGGGACTCCGGCGTTGTCTATTGCTGACCACCCATTGCGACGTATATAGCCAGCCTTCTGCATCATATCCATCTGTCTCCATACTACCCTCTGGATGGTGCAGTATATAAGGGCTCGATATGCGCGGTGTGAAAGTGATCTTTTCAGACCGGGCTGCTCCCGATTAGACGAATTCCTGTAACGATATGTGCGGATCAATCCTGCAATCTCTCCTTCGGAGATCCATGCATGCGTTTAAGACAGTCTCCATGAATGATAATGCTCCCTGGACTCCGGCGATCGGGTGGGCGGCCAGCCGCACCATCCCGCGAAACGGAAAGGTGAGAGGAACAAAGGCTGCGTTTTGGACCTGTCTCTCTTCGAAAGAGGATCCGATGACGAGCCCGGGTTTATCCCTCTCCAGTATCCTCGCAACCGCAGACATGTCCCGTGCCTCTTCCACACTGAACCGCGATGATCGGATCGTGTTCCTGCATCCGATAGAGGTGACCTCTGCATCGAGATAGTCGGACAACAGCTCGGCAGCAAAATGAGCGTACGAAAATCCCCCGAATATTGCCGTGGCCGGAGGTTCGAACCGGCGGAGGTACTTGTCGCATGCCCGGTCGATCGCCTCCCCTGCAACCCGTATCTCGTCAAGGACCGGATCGATATCCGCATCGTCGCACCACGTTGCAAGTCCGGTCAATGACGATTCCAGGTTCTTCAGTCCAAGTGCAGTGCCGATCTCTCTTCCCGGTTGGCCGGCAAGGTCAGGATCTGTCGATACCGTGAGGGGCGAAGGCCGGCTGATGCTCGAAAGACCGTCCAGGCAGAACCTCGCCGCGACAGGGATGTTTGCACGGGAGAGAATCCTCTCCATCTCGATGAGGTTTCCCATGCAAAACGGGTCTATCTGGTCAAGGCCCGAGATATTGACACCGGGACGTTCTTCGTCGATGCGGCATGGCAGTGAACGCAGGGCCGCGGTGTACCCGTCCTCGCAGCCACCGATGAAACCAGGACTGTCGATCACGATGACAGGGTATCCCGAGAGAATCTCCCTGATATCTTCACCGGTCACTGCCGGAGCACAGGCAGGGATCACTGCAAGGAGGTCGAACTCTGACGAGAGCTCCTCCACGGTTCTCTTCAGCCTATTCTCGGCTCCGAAGATGATATCCTCCTCGATAAGATTCGTGCAGTGAAGCGGGGTCTTTAGCAGGGTGGCCGGATAAAAGAAGCAGCCGCTCGATCCGTGGATGATCACCCCGATTCCACGAATCCCGGAGAGACAGGACGCTGCGCCGGTCATCGCACAGGGCCAGAGCGGGTTCATGCAGTCATTTGACGGCACGGACAGTTCTCCTCCACCGGTGGAGCAGCCGGGACATCCCTGCGGTACCGACCGGGAACGGGTCGGGAACCTCCAGGCAGATCCCATCCTCATCGCATGTGAGATCAAAGACCTGGATAATCTCTTCCATGGCAGGTGAACCTCCTGCAATTCCCGGGATGCTCCAGAAGCAGACATGCTGGTCTGCGAGATCGCGAAACCTGGCTATGATACGCTTCTGGAGACTGATCTCCGCATCTACTGCACGTTCAGGGTTTCTCCCGAGCAGTTCCCCTGCTTTTTCCAGGAAGTCGCAGGTCTGGGAAAATCCTTCAGGAAGTGCTTCGATGTATGGCGTCCCAAACATCTCCTGGAACTTTTCTCCAACATTACCAATGGATCGGTCACGAAGGATGTTGAGGGAACTGCATCCGAGTTCTGCGAGCCGGTCCGTCCCGATATTTCTCACGTACCGCAGGCCAATCCCGGTGCCGAGCGAGGATAACAGCCGGGAAATCTCGCAAAAATTCTCTTCAACCTCGTATTCCAGGTTTTTCTCCCCGATGAGCGTGATTGTGCCGTCAGGGGCAGCCCTGCATGCGAAAGACGAAAGTGCAAGGAGGGCATTTTCATACCCGGTCTGGAATACGCCGCCAAGAAACCCTGAAGTCGGGATGTAGCAGACCGGCACGCCATATTCGCGCGAGCAGACGGCTTCAACATCATCGCCGATGGTGTCGACAACGCAGGTGGAGAGGACAAATACCGACTTCCAGCCTTCGCGAGCAGTCCTTTGCACAAGGGCCTCAAGCACCTCCTCCCCGCCAAAGATCACCTCGCTCTCTCTCAGGTCAGTGCAGCGGATGGCCGGGATGGCACCAATATCCTGTTCATGCAGCAGCGAAAAAAAGAGTGAGACATTGTGGTGGGCACATCCGGCCGGGCCATGGATGATCGTGACCGCGTCCTGAACGCCGGTCGTTACCGAGAGGGCCCCTGTCAGGGTGCAGCCCTCACTCCTTGATGTACTCATATGCAAGTGATTCGAGGTCTTCCATCTCGAGAGGCATGGGAATGTCCATCCGGGTATTGTCCATCACCTTCCGTGCAAGGCTGCGGTAAGCCTCCGCCTGGGCCGAGTCGGAGGCGAACTCTATCACGGTCTTCTTGTTGAGCTCGGAGACCTGGACTATGCGGTCACGGGGGATGAACTGGATCATGCGGGAATTGATCCGTTCTGCAAACTCCTCCACGAGCTCCTTCTCACGCGGCATGTTCTTGGCATTGCAGATGACTCCTGCCAGCCTGCACCGGCTCCGTGCCCTGGTCGAGAGCCGTGCGATAGCCTTGCAGATGTTATTTGCCGCATACAGGGACATCAGCTCGCCTGAAGTCACCAGGTACACCTCCTGCGCGTACCCTTCCCTCATCGGCATGGCAAAACCCCCGCATACCACGTCTCCGAGGACGTCATAGAGGACGACATCAGCCTGGAGAGCCCCGAGCTTTTCGAGGATCTGGAACGTGGCGATGATCCCCCTTCCTGCACAGCCGACTCCGGGTTCAGGGCCGCCTGCCTCGACACACCTGACACCGCCGTAGCCCCTGAATACCACGTCCTCGATCGATATGTTCCGGTCCCCCCTCTCCCTTACGAGGTCCATGACCGTCGGTATGAGGCGTCCATTCATCAGCATCCGCGTGCTGTCACGTTTCGGGTCGCACCCTATCTGGAGTATGTCAAGTCCCTGGTCGGAAAGGGCTGCAGATAAATTTGCAGAAGTCGTCGATTTTCCTATTCCTCCCTTTCCATACAGGGCAATCTGCTTCATCAGTAGTACTATGGTGATGTTTGATAATAGGTGTTCTGGAGTTAACACCAATATGGTTGTGTTACTGGGAAGGCATGGGACCAGGGGATCCGTTCAGTCCCGTCCCCTGAACAGCCCCATGAAAAGGATGATGACCGGTATCACTTCGAGACGCCCTATCCACATCACGAGTATGAAGACCCACTTCGAGATCAGCGGCATTGTAGGCGATACATATCCCGTCGTGACTCCGCACGAACTGAGCGCGGAGACGATGTCGAATAGCAGGTCCGGAACACCGAACGACGTGATATGGAACTGCAGGATAACGAGCGTAGCTGCAAAGATGGTCAGCACGGAGAGAATAATGACGAGCATGTTCTTCGGGAGTTCCTGTTCGCCAACACTCGCTGCTATCGTCCTTCCTTCGTACTTGAAGGGCACAAGGACCTTTTCCCTGACAAAGGTGCGCCTGAACCACCAGATGATTCCGCGGTACCCGAGTGCTATCCGGGAGAGCTTCAACCCTCCGGCAGTGCTGCCAGAGGAACCCCCGATAAACATAAGCATTGTGAGAAATACGACAGTTACACCCGGGAAAAGGTGAGGGTTCGCATTCTGGAAACCGGTTGTGCTGACCGCCGCGGTGGTCATGAACAGGCCCTGCCTGACCGATTCGGAAAGCGCATATCCACTTATGAAATAGAGGTCGGATATCACCAGGAGAGAGCCGAAGACGATGAATATGATGAGCAGCTTCAACTGCTCGTTTCCCAGGAAGGAGAGCTTTCGTTTGCGGTACGAGGCATAAAAGAGCGTGAAGGGGACCGACCCGACGATCATGATCGGTACGAGGAGGAATTCCAGTGCCGGGTTATTGTAGTACGAGAGGCCTCCGGGACGGGGAATAAACCCTCCGGTCGAAACACCCGATATTGCAAGGTTGATGGCATCCCAGAGTGGAACACGGGAGAGCAGGATGATCCCTGTGGCCATGAGGGTGATGAGGATATAGACCGCCCATATCTGCCTGCCCGTTGCAATCATCGCAGGAAGGATCCGTTCGTCCCTGCTGTCCGAGCGGAAATAGGGGGACTGGTTGAGACCGGAGCGGTTCGCCATGGTGATGGTGTATGCGATGATCCCAAAGCCGCCAACCCACTGCATGAAGGTCCGCCAGAAGAGGAGAGTCTCAGGGACTTTTGAGAGGTCTCCAAGCATGGAAAAGCTCGTTCCGGTCCATCCGGCCATACAGTCAAAGAGGGCATCCACAAACGACATCTCGAGGACCATCATGAACGGTATGACCGAGATGACCGCAAAGACAAGCCACACCAGTGCAACGGAACAGAGTGCTGCCGAAAGGCGGATTCCTGACTTCCTGCGGGGCAGCTTGTTCAGTATCTCCCCGACAAGGAACAAGAAGACCGGTACAAGGATCATGGGCAGGAAGACATTCCATTCATCTGTAAATGGAATGAGCAGAAGCGGCAAAAAGGTGACCG
>DAWO01000123.1 GCA_002509485.1 Methanolinea sp. UBA477 | reverse complement strand
TGCACCTGCGAGACCAGTTCAGTGACATCGTCGATGACAAAAAGGGCGAATCGCTCTTCGTTCTCCCGGAAGAAATGGACCGATGTTCTCTGGTAGCGCTGCCCTCCCTGCTGCAGGGGTGCATAGATGAAGTGGGGGTGAAACTGCGTGGAGAATAATGCAGCCGGCCCTCCATCGATCACCTGCTGGATACGGATTCCGTAACGCCTGTCCTTCAGGTGCGGGAAGTGCTCCCTGAGGTCATGGCCGATGATCTCTTTTTTGGAGATCCCTGTCCATTCCGCAACAGTCCGGTTCCAGCAGGCGACGGTGTAATCCGGCCTGATACAGATTATTCCGGCTGGCAGAATGTCAAAATAATCGCATTTTGAAGGGGTAGAGTGCTGCTTCATCGTATATTGACCGTCGTCTCGTGTATCCTTTCGAGCAGCGTATCGAGAGCGCCGATCTCGAATATCATGAGGATATTGCCTATGATGTCCAGGTCTTCGAGGATAAACTTTGATATGGCGAGGATGACCCACTGGTATGAGCCTGCTCTTCCTGTGTCCAGTATCTGCGTGATGTCACCTTCGAGGTACGTCGGCATGCTGTACGTGAGGTGCTCATTCAGCACATTCATGATCGATCCCATGACCGCGTTGTTCACGATGTTTCCCACCTCGTTCAAGGTCTCGACCCGGAGTGCATCGAGTTCAGGCTCATTTATCTCTTCACCGGTGAGCGTGGTGATGAGAAGGGCGGCGCTTTCAGGGGGAAAGACCAGCATGCTGATTCCGGAGAAAGCTCCGCTGAACCGGAGCGTGACCGCAGACAGACGATCACTCTCGAGCAGGCTGGTGCCATGGAGGAGATCTGAAAACTCGACGAAATGGACCTCGGGGACGTTGAGCCTGATGTGCGTCCCTGTCATCTCGTTCAGTAATCCTGCAGCGCGGCCAACCCCTATGTTTATCAGCTCGCGAATTGCATCGCTGGAATCTTCATCTATCTTCATGGACCCTTCGTGCTCCCAATAGCCAGACCCAATACCGGCAAAAGAGTCTCTTTTGCCAGCGGCTTGTTGAGGATGGTATACGCCCCCATATCCAGGCATCGCTTCCGCGTCGTATTCTGTATATCGGAAGTGAGGATAATTACGGGCACATTCGCGTTATTTTGGCGGATCTTTTCGAGGAAGCCGAAACCGTCAAGTTCGGGCATCAAAAGATCACAGATGACCAGGTCCGGCGACTCGTTCAGTACCAAATCGAACCCTGAATTTCCATTCTCAGCGGTGATGACCGAATAACCCTCGCTCTCCAGAAGTGCGGAGATAACCTTCCTTTGAAACTTCGAATCGTCGATTACCAGAATTTTTGGCATGCAAATCTCCCTGGACGGCAAATTATTCACTAATGTTTTGTGTATGAATATAAAACTTGATTCTTTTTCCCATTCCCACTCGATTCCCATGACCCGACCAGTCGTCCTTCCGGAACATGACAATTCCGGCCGTTTTCGGAATCAGTGCGGATGATACTGAATACATGCCATACATTCCACCCCTCCCGATACCGTTCTCCCACCAATCCGATTCACAATTTCCTCCCTGTGCAGGACGAGCGGACCAAAAGACAAAGAAGCATCCGCTCCACCATAGTACCTGATGAGTGTCATCCCGTCTCCTGAGACTCCGCTTGGGCCATTCATGCTGAAAAATCCGTTCCTGCTCTCTTCCGGGCCTCCAACTGCATCTTCCGAACAGATAGGGCGGGCCTTCCGGTCAGGGTGGGCAGGTGCCGTGATCAAGACCATCAGGCCGGACGGCATGGTGATAGAAGACCTCCCCCCCGCTTTACCGCGTTAAAGGCCGGAACGGGGAGATGTATGGCTTTGAAAACATCGAACTCCTGAGTAAGAGATCCGTCTCGTACTGGACGACAGAGATCGCAGAAATAAAACGGAAGTTCCCGGAACACCTCCTGGTCGGAAGCATCATGGCGGCACCCGACCCGGACGAATGGAGAGATCTCGCCGGAGAGGTCGCATCCGCCGGCGCCGATGCCCTCGAGATGAACGTCTCCTGCCCGCACGGTATGCCGGAACAGGGCGCGGGTGCCGCGATCGGGCAGAACCCGCAGATGGTCCGTGATCTCGCCCGGGCGGTGTGCGGGTCCGTGGACATCCCGGTGATCGTGAAACTCACACCGAACGTGACCGATATCGTCCCCGTGGCGAAGGCGGCACAGGCCGGCGGCGCAGACATGATCTCGGCGATCAACACGATCCAGTGCCTTTCCGGGATCGACATCGACTCCTTTGAACCGCACCCGTCGGTCGCCGGATTTTCAACGTATGGGGGATATTCCGGACCTGCCACGAAACCGGTGGGTCTGCGGATCGTGTCACAGATCGCCTCCTCCGTCGACCTTCCGGTCATCGGAATCGGTGGCGTCGCAGGCTTTGAAGACGCGGTCGAATATATCCTCGCCGGAGCCTCTGCAGTCCAGCTCTGCACCGCGGTGATGTGGAACGGTGCGGGTATCGTCAGGGAGATGGAGAAGGGCCTCCGTGAATCCATGGCGCGGAAGGAGATTGCGTCTCCCGGTTCCCTTCGCGACCTTGCACTCGGGAGAGTGAAAGCCCACCAGGAGCTTGACCGCACCAGGAGGGTGCAGCCCTCGCTCGTCTCCCCTTCTGCCTGCACGTCGTGCGGCCGCTGCGTTGTCGTATGCCGGGACGGCGGGTACCATGCCCTCTCTCCCTTCACAGGGGAAGACTCGTTATCGATGCGTCACGCTGCGACGGCTGTTCCCCCTGTGCCCATGTCTGCCCCGGAGGAGCTATCATCCCGGAGCAAAAAACACTGTGAAGGGATTCCTGGATCTCTCCTTCAGGGGATACTGTTTCAATCCGAGTTTTTCAGGCATTCATGCTGGTTCTAAAAAAACCCGCTGACAAGGATCTCCTGCAAAAGAGCCATTCTTCTCCGGCACGGGAACTGTCGGGTCTGCAAGCGTAATTTGTCCCTGCCGGATTGAGGATATTTTTGTTCCCTGCATCAGAACACCATCCCGGTAATAATGGGTAATCCTCTCCTCAATCCCTGTCTACCACGTGCACGGTCAGATTGAACCGCTTCGCGTTCCGGATATCGCACCCGTCGAGAGCAAAGATGCCGTCGAATACCGTGGTCCCCTCCCCGACTGCCAAAAACCGCATCCGGTAATAGCCGGGAATGGACTTGAACGAATAGGGTGTCACCTCAATGTCATCCGGCATCACCGAGAACGTACCTGCATTCATCAGTTCGAGACCGGACCCTTCGGTCGGCATGATCCAGCGGAAAGCAAGAGAGGGGATGACACGAAGATCGATCTCGAGTACCTCCCCGGGATACAGCTCGATC
>DAWO01000010.1:3297-3929 GCA_002509485.1 Methanolinea sp. UBA477 | reverse complement strand
GATCCCTGTTCATCCACTGCAATCGATCTCCCTGCATCCTGGCTTTTTCCCCCGATATATGTCGAATATACAAGCGATTCCCCTGATGATCCGACTTTTGTCACGAACACATCGCTGTACCCTGAAAATACCGCGTTATAGGCGTCTTTTGTAGGGAAATTCCAGGAATATGTCTCGCCCGTGATGTAGGGATTGTTGTTCCCATCGACTGCCACGCCATACCCGACATCCTTCGTGGTTCCGCCGATATAATTGGAATAGAGTAACTGTGTGCCGTTGCTGTCAATTTTAAGTATATATGCGTCCTGCTGCCCTGCAAGATATGTCCTCTGGTACCGGCTGATCACGGGAAAGAGGATCGAGTCGGTCGAACCGGTAATATATATGTCATTGTCGGTATCCAGCGTTATCGCATTTCCTTCGTCATCCCCTGTTCCTCCAAGATACGTGGAAAAGACAAGCGTCGATCCGTCGAGGCCGATCCTGCTCAGGAAGACGTCGGTATTTCCGGCAAATTCCGCCTGGATGGGATTCTCCAGCGGGAAGTCCGTGGAACTGGTGGTCCCTGTCACGTAGGCATATCCGTCGCGGTCCACACTGATCGCGGACCCCTTATCGTCATTGGATCCTCC
>DAWO01000010.1:0-3256 GCA_002509485.1 Methanolinea sp. UBA477 | reverse complement strand
TATAGGGCGTCGGGTTTGATATGCCGGTGACGTAGGCATTCCTCTCGTCATCGACCGCAACTCCATACCCGTTGGCTATACCGATACCCCGCAGGTACAGCCCGTACTTCATCACGGGATCGATGACGAGTGTCTGCCCCGTATCATATTTTCCGAGAGAGAATGCTACCGTGTTCTCGTTTTTTATGGAGAACGAGCATTCAACGGGCTTCACGGTTCCATCGATCTCCTGGTAGCAGACCGGGGCGAGTTCTGTCAGGTCACCTGCAGGCGTCCGGATGCGAAGCGACCCGTCAGGCTGCAGTGAGAGTGATGTCTGCCCCCGGTACTCGATCAGGATCTCTGTGGGATCCGCTTTCGGGGCAACGACAAAGATGCTCTTCAGCCCGTTTTCGGTTCCGTAGTACACAAGGTCGATTCCGGGATAGAGATCGTCGTACTGTATTCCCCGGTACATCTCCATTCCGGTGACCCATTGTGACGGGTCTTTCCCGATAAGGAAGTTCGCGGAGCATGGGATCTGATCAAGTCCCCGTATCGAACCAGAGCCCGGTGTTCCCAGAAAGTGGTACGTTATCACCGCAGATTTCAGCTCTTCGTCATCGTCACGGCCGATGAGACTGAATATGGGGCCATTGGGGGTAAAAAAGATTGAACCACCATCTGAGATGATCTCGAACCTGACATCTTCATCGCTTTGCCCTCCATTTGCAATGAACTGGAGGGGCATCGCGGCAAGCCAGGTATTCACGCTCGTCGTCTTCTCTTCCATTCCTTTCGACAGAAGTGCCGATGCGTCCTCTCCGAGCAGTCCCTGGAGGGATATTGGCCCGGTATCGGGTAGATCACCCTGGTATGCCGGAACATCCGCTCCACAGACAGCAGGAGCCGCGGCTAAGGGTATCAAAAGTATGAATAGCAGCAAGAGGCCTCGTGTTTTCATGAAAATCCTTTAATTTTGATGAAGTAAGTAACGGTATATAAATATATTGATCACCCGGGTTATTTTATCGGTTATTTATCGTCTTTAGGCCAAAATATCAAAGAATTTCCTGCCAGTACATGGCCCTCCGCATGAGAAAGATCCCGGGGGTCCTATTGAGATCGGAGAACGTGTACTATTCCTGGACTATAGGATCTCAAAACCCCGGCTATCCTGATCAGAATGGATATGACTGTGTATGCAGAATAATAATTGAAGCATTTGATCGGGGTGCGACAGGTTTACCCGGCCTTTCTTTCAACCAGGAATACATCCAATGAACGCATCTGCACGGGTATTTGCAGGAGAATTCAACAGGTCTGATCTCGTCTCCCGGGAGAGGGCAGCGGGCACACCCCCGGTATTGATAACCCGGAGTGGGGCATGCTGTTCCAGGATATTCGTAGCCGGTGCCCTCATCGAGAAGGGCGCAAGACCCGGCGGTGAATTCTACGCACGTGTTGCTGATCCGACGGGGGCCTTCGAATTCAGGATAGACCGCAGCCGGCGTGACCTTGCAGAAGTCCTCTCACACTTAGACCCCCCTGTCTTCGTGACAGTCCTTGCTGACGTGGTCGTCGATCAGGGATCGGTCCCCGGAAAACCTCATCTCCTTGTTGATGAGATCAGGGCAGTCGACCGTTCCACGAGGGATTCCTGGATTATCCGGACGGCCACCACGACCTGCGACCGCCTTGATGCACTCCGTTTCGCCCTTGACGGAGAAGAGACCTCCCGGGTGGTCTCGATGGCTGCAGGCCATTATGGCATAAACAGGGCAGAGATAGCGGGTCTTGCTGAAATGATCCTGAAAGCACTGGAAACAGTCTCCGGGGCTGTTGAAGCAGGAACGTCCGGCGGGGAACCCTGGGAGATCGTCCTGTCCATAATCAGGGAGAAAGGGGGCAAAAACGGGATGCCCCTGCAGGAGATCATCTCTTCTGCGGTTCCATACGGGCTCTCTGCGGAGGCGGTGGAACAGGCGGTCCGGGTCCTCCTGCAGGAAGACGAGTGTTACCAGCCGTCCAGGGATGTCATAAAGATTCTATGAGACTGCAATTTCATCCGGAAGGCCCCGCCCTCCTCGTAGAAGAGACAAGAAGGGTACTTGTGGTCGCGGATATCCACCTGGGTATCGAGACCGATATGGCCAGGCATGGCTTTTATTTCAAGAGCAGAAGCCGTGAACGGACCGAAAGGGTCGTGCGATGCATACGGAATGCCGAGCCTGACTGCCTCGTCCTTCTCGGGGACATCAAGCACAGTATCCCGCTCACCAGCAGGCAGGAGTACCGGGAGATCCCCGCGATATTTGAACGGTTTCGCTCTCTTCTTCCGGTCAGGATACTGCCCGGGAACCACGATGCCGGCATTGAGCGTTTTTGTGAACCCGGGGAGATTCTTCCACGGGAGGGAGCGGTTATTGACGGCACCGGGTACCTGCACGGGCACACCTACCCTCACCCGGAACTGTCCGGACGGTTCATAATCTGCGGCCATCACCACCCCGTGGTCACGATCCGCGACGAGGTTGGATCCGCATTGAAATCGCCCGCATATCTCCTTGCGGATCTCGACGAGGAGTGCCTGAAACTGGGAAGGGCCGGTGAGGGAGAGCGTTGCTCAAGGGTGCTCTTTGCTCCGGCATTCAACGAGTTATCCGGGTATGATGTGATGAGGACCATACGCGAGCCGTTCAGTCCCCTTTCCCGGTGCATGAAGAAGGAGACAGCAGAACTATTCCTGACAGACGGCACGTTTCTCGGCCCTGTTTCAGCAGTGGAGAACCATGAAGGCGATAGGACAGCTTGACCCCCGTATCCAGGACTGTATCCGCAAACGAGGGTTTGAGGAGCTCTCCGAGGTCCAGTCGAGATCCATTCCCCTCGTGGTCGAAGGAAAAAACCTCCTCCTGATCGCTCCGACGGGAACCGGAAAGACCGAGAGCGCGATGCTACCGGTCTTCAACGCGATGCTCCGCGAGCCTCCCGGAGGATTTACGACACTATATATTACTCCTCTCAGGTCCCTGAACCGCGACATGCTCTCCCGCCTGGAGTGGTGGGGAAAGGAGCTCGGTATCCGGATCGGCGTCCGGCACGGGGACACGTCACAGAGCGAACGCCGGCGCCAGGCCTTATCGCCACCGGACCTCCTGATCACGACGCCGGAGACGCTCCAGGCGCTCTTCATGGGCAGGGTATTGAGAAAGCACCTGAAGAACGTCAGGTACGTCATCGTTGACGAGATCCATGAACTTGCGGCAGGCAAGAG
>DAWO01000030.1 GCA_002509485.1 Methanolinea sp. UBA477 | reverse complement strand
AAAATACTTTCTTTGGTTATGATGCGTTCTCCCTTTCCTGGAACAGATCCAGACCTGATGCTCGGGAATTTAACCCTGTTCAGGGGGTTGTTCGCCTGATGCCCGGGATTACATAGATCTACCCGGTTAAAGCAGATTAATCAAAGGAAGGCATTCTTCGCACAGCCCGGCCAGGTCCAAAAGCACCTTCTCTTTATCTGCATCAGACTCATGACGCCGCTGCCGGTCGCCGATCTTTGTTCCCTGCCAGTGTCGCACGTAACAATTTATACGACATAAAATGCATTTGATGTCGCACAAATGACGTTGTGGACCGCAGGTGTCGCACAACGCATACCATGGATATTTTGGGACCCACTCTGTTTGTATACATATCCTCAACGCATTCGTATATTACTGACTGAATCACCGAAGAGGTTTCGTAATTTAGGGTATAGATTCGATACACCCGAGGGTGGTTGCAATTCTGAATCTGGTCAACAGGAGACCCTCAGTAATTGCCTGCACCATTCAGATAACCCAAAAAAGAGTTATTTCTTGTTTGTCCACAGATCGTGCTTATTGCAGTAGATCAGGGCCTTTACATTGGTGTCATTGACCGGGAACTCCGCCTCGGGGGCCTCTCCCGGCCGGAGGGCATGGATGTACAGGTTCCGGTCCTTCTTGACCGAGATCCACTGAATGTAATGCTCTTTCTCCATCGGGTGGGTGACCGATCCGACCTTGACCCTGATGCCGTTCGCCGTCTTCTCGATCACCGGGACATGCTTCTCGGTGAGACCAGCCTCCTCTGTCTTCTCTTCAAGCAGGCGAAGCGGCTTTCCCTTTGGACTCATCACGGGCCCCTCGCCCGAATGGGTCACCATTACAACGGTTCTGCAGTCATCGCACTTGTAGAACTCCAACACTTTCGTCATTTCAATTTCCTCCTTTCATTCGGGAAAAGGGAAGAAGAATATATATACATATCGTTCGCGGACAATACCCTGGACCTGAAGGAGAACTCGCAGATTCCTGCACACTCTGAATCGTGTTCTCATGAGAGCAGGAACACGATCACACACGATAGAATGAATCATGTCACCGGATCTCTCTCGAACGCGACGGAAAAGATCGAGGACGATGATGCCCACGCGAACCAGGAAGACACAGGATTTTCCTCCCATGCCAGCTGCTCCTGTTCCGGAGACGGGAGAGATTGCCCGGGGAAGCAGGATCCGAAATTGACGTGATCGACTCATGTGCAGGGTTTTTTTGCGGTTGTTTTTGCCCGGAAACCTGAACGGATGGATGGGTGTGCAGGCGAAATCCTCACCGGGAAAACCCTGAATCCCACTGTCGCGGGCCTGGGCTAAAGCCCCAAAAATAATTCAGATTCCCTGGAGAAACGGGAAAGTCTCGGAGTTTTTTCTTAGTACGATGCAGTTCTTTTATAAGTCGGAAGAACCAATAGTTATTACAGTTTTTCAAACTGTTTGAGAAAAAACATGTATAAATCAAATTTTGATGGTCCGAGAAATTACGGGCCTCGTGAGATGACGAAGGTAGTCTGTTCAGACTGCGGAAAGGATTGTGAAGTACCGTTTAAGCCTACCGAGGGCAGGCCTGTCTACTGCCAGGAATGCCTTCCGAAACACAGGCGTCCCCGGTACTAAAATTTTTTGTAACTTTTTTTGTTCATTTGACAAGGCGCATCAGGCGCTGATATTGTATTGCCGCTTTTCTGAAAAATCCCAGTCTCCATGCATTAATCTGTCGCTATATTTCCCACCGGTACCCGCATTGACAGGATACCGTGCATATATACACTCTGACAGCCTATTATAGTACATACAGGAAAGATCCGGACAACCGGGTCACCTCCTGGTGGAGCGAGAAGAGAAGAGGAGTGTCCCCCCAGGAAAGTATCGGGGTTTTGAGAAATTCGCATGGAATGGTTCTTGTCAACCTATTGATGAAAAAAACAATTTTCAGGGAGTGATTTAATGAATACAAGTTCAGTCAGGCAGACAGTTATCGGCACGAGATCCGGGTATACTATCCAGTTCACCTGCCCCAATTGCAACAAAGAGAATTCGATTGTATTCAATATGCCAAAGGCATTCTACAAGGAGTCCCGGGATGGAACGTGTTCACACTGCAAGCAACGCTTCACGGTCCTGACTCCTGGCCGGAATTAAAATAGCCGGATACACACACACAATTTTCGTCCGGGGTTGCATTCCGGGCAGACACGTGTTCGGCAGGGAGCGTCAGCTCGTGGTTCTACCCGTTGAATCGGCAGAATATTCCCTTCCTGTTCCGTATCGGCACCACGTATCCAAACGTCCCTGGTTGAGGGGTTTTCCGGGCTGCTGGCACTGTTTTATACCCGTGAATGTCAAAAAAGGCTTGAATCCGATGACAGAATGATGCCGCTGCACCGCCCCTCCGATCAGTTCTTCTCCGGTTCCTGTCAAACCCGTACATCTACCCAACGCACAGGTCCTGAAACACAAAACTGGTTCCTGATTCATCGATCGCGATGTTATAGAACTCCCCGGAATACATGTATAAGCCCTGGATGTAATTCACTTCGCCCACCGGGACATAGGGTGGAGAGGTAATTCCGGGTGGGGGAAGGTTCCCGAGGTTAATCCGATCGGAGGGTGAGAGCCCTTCGGATCGGGAATACCGTATGGACAACTGGGGGTGCCCGGATGTCTGCTGATCGGATGTCGGGGAGGGTTCGGGAACCCGTTCAAAGATGTATGAAGGTACCTCGCCCCTGACGAAATCCAGGAGTGAGGGGGTCCCGGCCCGGGACTGGATATCTGTGAGAATCTCGGTCTTATTGAGAGCCATTGCAGGCGAGGCGAAAAGGACGATGATGACGAGTCCGATGCCTGCCAACCTGGTCAGAGTGTTCATCGCTTATGCATCTAAGTAAATGCGGTTATAAATAGTTTTTTCCCCAAAAAATGACCTGATCGGATATCTTTGGGGTATGAAAACGAATCGGACCTGTTAAATACCATAATTTGTGCAATAGTACCTGGATGCAAGAGACCGGATGGAATTAGCCGTATCAGACATGTTTGACGAGTATGAAAAGACCGGGGCGGTCTCCACCGGGATTGCAATGGCCTTTGAGACTGAAGTCGACAGTCTCACGACGGCTTATGACACCCTTCTTGAAGAAGTGCTCGAAAAACTCTAATCTCCAATTTTTTGCATCCGGGCTGGATCTGACCGGCGGATGCGAACACGATGCATCACAGAACAGGGCTGCAGGGTTCCCAAAAAAACGTCTGGATCCAGGATCATGGAAGGCTTGTGGAAAAACCCGCGTAATCGGAGTAATACCAAAAAAGCTCTGGTACAATCTGCTGGGTCATCTCACCAATGAAAAGATGTCTGATTATGGGATTATACACCCTTTTTCCGGGGAGATCTCCCTTCGGCACAGGGGATGCAGACATACTTCCCGTCGACCAGGCGGGTTTTGCCATCTGCCACCGGTTCGTCACAGCAGGAGCAGATCACGGTATTGTATATCCGTGCCATGGACGGCGGTTCCATCTCGATCTCCTCGACTATCACGACCTGTTCTGCCGGGAGGGAAAGGATGCGCATCGCCGAGTCCTTCACGAGTTCTCGGTACCGGCTCTCTTCCGCGGGTGTTGCGGTGTGTGAAAAGACCTTCTTCCTGAGAAGAGAGACCTCGTCCTGCCCCTTCGCACCGCTATAACAGGTGCGGACCCTTACGGTCCTTCCGCTCTCCCGGGAAAAGAAGGAGAACGCATGCTTTCCGTAGTCCCTGATGACGAGGTTTCCCTTTCCTGCGGTACAGCCCGTCACAACCTGGATCGCATCGACACCGCACGCGTCGGTCTCTGCGACCGCCACGAGCTCCTCGTCGTACGGCCGCCTGACTCCCAGCGCCTCCATCGCGGCCGCCGCGACGCGGTAGCCAAGGGCAAGGCCCGGGCACACATGGCCATGAAACGTGACGCATTCCTCGAACGAGGGGATATCTCCGGCACGGACCGTGCCGGCCGGGTTTTCATCTGTATCGCACATACGCTCTTGATTCCCTTTTTTGTACTATATGCTGGTTCTCTTCTTCTTTGCTCTTTCCATTTCCATTGCAGAGACACTGCGGGATGACGCAGGGCACACCCCAGAGCTCCCCGATCTGCACCGGTACACCGTACACCGCCTCGATCTCGTTCTCGGTGATGATGCTCCTGTCACCATAGGTGTGGATGGACTGGTCTTTCAGGAAGATGAACCGGTCAGCGTACCGGAGAGCGGTGTTTAGATCGTGCATCGTCATCACGACCGCGATCCTGTGATCGGTCACGATATTCCTGATCAGGTCCAGGATCTCGACCTGGTTCTTCAGGTCAAGCGCACTCGTCGGTTCATCCAGGAGGAGGATCTTTGGTTCCTGCACGAACGCCCGTGCAATGGCGATCAGCTGGAGCTCCCCTCCGCTCATCTCGTCAAGGTAATGGAGGCGGAGGTGGTCGATCATGAATTTTTTAAATGCCGCATCGACGATCCGGAGGTCTTTTTCGGTGATGTCCCAACCGATATGCGGCCGTCTTCCAAGGAGCACCGCGTCAAAACCGGTCAGCCTGCCGGTCTCGACCCGCTGGGGGACATAGCCGATCCGCCGGGCCACCTCCATCAGCCCGAGTGATGCGATCGGATCGCCACATACCGAGACGACCCCTTCCCTTGGGACCAGGATACGGTTCAGGCATTTCAGGAGTGTCGTCTTGCCGACACCGTTTGGCCCGAGAATCGCGACGATCTCGCCTTCTGAAATGGAGAACGCGATATCGTCGAGTATCTTCGTGTTCCGGTACAGGAATTGTAGTTCGTCGACAGAGAGTATCATCGGTGGTGCCCCCTTAAGAGCAGGTAGATGAAGATCGGCGCTCCCATGAAGGCGGTGAGGATGGCGACCGGGAGGACATACGGCGCCACGATCAGGCGGGCGACCGTATCGGACGCGAGCAGGAGAACTGCGCCCATCACGATGGAGCCCGGAATCAGGTACCGCTGTTCGTCCCCGATGATGCGGCGCACCATGTGCGGGCAGACCAGCCCCACGAAGCCGATCACCCCGAGGAACGAGACGAGCACCGATGTGACGAGGGCGGCGACGACCATCCCGGCGTTCCTGAGCCGCTCCACGTTGACACCGAGCGCCCGGGCAGTCTCGTCCCCGGCATCCATCGCGTTGTAGTTCCAGCGGTTCGCGATGAAGTAGATACAGGCGGCGATGGTTATCACCGCCATGAGTGTGAGCTCGGGCCATCCCGCCCTCCCGACATCGCCGAATGTCCAGTGGACCACTGCGGCAAGCTGCGTGTCGTCGGCAAAGTACTGGAGAAACATCACGCCGGCGGTGAACAGGGACGAGAGCGCGACACCGGCAAGGACGACTACCTCGGGCGAGGACGCCTTTATCTTCGCGATCGCGATGATCACGACCGTTGCAAGCATGCAGAAGGCAAAAGCGGTTATCGTCGTCAGGTACGGGTTGTTGATCACGACCGCCCCTGCAGTGGTCGATGTCATGAGCCCGGTCCCGAAGATGATGACCGCGACCGCGGCACCAAACGCCCCGGCATTGGAGATCCCGAGCGTGAACGGCGATGCAAGCGGGTTTCTAAGGATCGACTGCATGGCGACACCTGCAACCGAGAGGCCTGCACCGGCGACGATGGCGGTGAGCGCCTGCGGAAGGCGGATGTTCCAGATGATCCTGTCCCACTTGTCCGTGACGTTCTGCCCGATAAGGGTCATGATGACCTCGACCGGGGGAATCGAGACCGCACCGACAGCGATCGAGACGATGAGCAGGACGAAGAGGATGCCGATCCCGCCGAGGATGAAGAGCACCTTCTGGTAGGTATAGCCAAGATAATCATGCGGGAGTTCTCCGTCAGCGAGGTGCACAGGCGATCACACCTCCGTATTTCCGGACTTCATGGTCTCTCCCCCTGGCGTTCGTCCTTCCATGAAGAATATTGTTGATTACGATTGTTCAAATATCTCATACGATCTCTGATCTATGTTGAGTGAATGATTACATATGACCACGTATTTTAAATATCTTATGAAACTGCCCGGGATACCGGCAGGCACATGAAGGGGTATTCCCGGGGCTGGAGACTGATGGAACAGTGTACCCCGTGAACCAGGCCCTGCGGTTACATCGTTTCACCCTTTTTCCGGGAAAAAGGCCGGGGGTCCTGTGGACACAGCCACGCCCAGGTCTTTCGGCCGATGCAATCAGACCGGTATCCGGGAGAATACAGCGCTCCCGTACTGGCCGCTCAACTCATCAAAGACCGGCTCTCCGACGAAGAAGATGTAGATCTCGTCAGCCTTCTCGACAGGGTCGATGTCTGCGAACCGGTCAGGGTAGAGCACCGTGCCGATGAAGTACGCGTCCGCGAGCACGGTCTCGTAATTCGTATTATAGAAGTTGTACGGAAGGACGCCGCAGACCCTGCCCTCTTTCACCGCAGAGAACCCCCGAAGCGCAGGATCCGTCTTCAGCTGCCCGATGGCGCCTTCGTTGTCCGCCCGGATTGTCCCTGCATCGATGAAGATGTATTCAGGGTCCCAGTCGACGAGGGCCTCTTTAGCCACATCGACGTGTGCCGTGCCGAGGCCGGACGCGACGTTATCTGCGTGCACCCAGAGGAAGGGGGGATATGCGGGCTCGGTCGAGATGATCCCGTGGGCGCCCGCCGACGAGACACCGCCGATATACACCTTCTTTCGTTCATCCGCAGGGATGTCGCCGGTACGCTCTTCGAGGTCCGCCATCGTCGCCTCGATATAGGCAATAACCTCCTCGGCCCGGTCTTCCCTGCCGATTGATGCGCCCATCACGCGAAGACCGGCGTACATAGCACCTTGCTCGGCTTCGTCGCGGAGTGAGCCGTACGGAAACGCAACGACAGGGATCCCGGTCTTTTCCTGGAGGGTGTCGGCTTCTGCCCCGCTTGTACCATACGCTGTTCCGGTCGAACCGGTCTTGAAGACCAGGTCAGGGCCGATCCCGATCACCTTCTCGGGATCATCCTTGCCGCGGAACTCCCCAAAGAGCGGGAGATCCTTCAGCCAGTCCCCGTGGACCAGTGAATACGGCCGGCCTTCAGGGATGCGGCCCTCCTTTTCAATACTGTCGACACCGACGATCAAATCCTCGCCCTGCAGGTACACCAGGTACCTGACACACCCCGAACCGGAGCAGAGGACGCTCTCGACCGGCACCGGCACGGTGACGCTCCGGCCAAAACCGTCGATCACGGTCTGTTCCTTTACCGGATTCACGACACCGGCAGGGCTCTCTGTACTGCCTGTGCAGCCACAGAAGGCAACCATGGCAATTACCAGGGCCATGAGAATGACGGGAGAGAATAATTTCATAATTATTTTATTTTTTGTCATACTATTTAGGAATACCCAAATTAAATTGATAACAAGTATGTAAAAATTCCAATATGAACATATATCCAGTATACTATGAAAAACATTGTACACAATTTTTCGGATGCAGATACCCCATCCACCCCGTGAAGAATCCCCCGGGATTTCTCGATACCCCATCCACCCGCTCAAGGTCGAGTACCTGCAGGATCAGCCACAGTTCAGATACGTTCCCCTGGTTGCTGTGGGCCGACCCGACGCGTGGGGAAAGAGAAGAGATCGCCGATACCAGAAAAACTCCGTGTTACGAACCGGACTCTCCGGTGAACGGATTAGGGAAAAGATGTCCGTTTGGATACGACCGGTCCAGCAATCCCTGCAGGCAGGGCTGACGCAGGCCGGATCGCATGGCCATGCATATGAGCGGATTTCCCTCCAGCCAGGGAACGAGTGACAGATACCTTCATATTTTCTCCCGCAGAACTGAAGAAACATGAAAGACATTGTCAGCAGCAAGAAGATGGAGAATGGGATTGCCGTATTCTGGGAAGAGGGTGAAGGGAACAAATACGATTCCTTCAATTATTCAGAACTCATCGATATGAGAATCAACGCACTCGACCTCCTGGACGATCCGACGGCCTACGCAGTTGACGTGGAAGGGCACAGGATCACGATAAAAAAATAATTGAAACAGTCATTGGAAGATCCTGTTCAATCACCGGCAGGACAAGCACACGGATGGAATGGTGCCATGTTTCTCACACCCGATTTCGTCAGAGATAATGAAGAATGGATAATCTGGCTCCTGGGCAGCGAATTTCATGAAAAAGCCAGCTTCCAGGCACTGATTCAGCGTACACGGCTGCTCGACGAGCAGATGGAAGAGGCGGTACGGAACCTTGAGCGGGTAAAGGAGGTGAGAGTCGAGAGAGACGCGGGATCAATTGTATCCGTCTCCCTGCTTCGCGGTGGGATCGAGCTCTTCGAATCACTCCGGATAAAGAGCGGCAACCCCGAATAAGACTTCGTGATCCCCCGTGTAGCGCCCGGAAAACGAAGTCCTGTTGGGCCCTCACCGCATCAAAAAACCCATCCGGGAATTCCCCGGAGTGAGCCCAGGTTCCGGTCCCGTACTATCTTTTGCCTCCTCGCTGTTTGTATGGGGAGACTGAATCGACATCCCAGTTCAGTCACTTACAACAGCCGCCGGGGCGTTCTCGCATACCAGATTGCTCAAATTTTGACTGTGGATCAGCCACGCGGTATTCTTTTCGGGAGTCGGCGTGGGCATCGCACATGGGGGTGTTGATGTCAGATAGCCCCCACACCATGTATCCGGTTCATCAATTTTGCCCACGCCAGGGAGAAAAGAGCCTGATCTTTTTGAAAACAAAATCTTATCGTTTTCAGCCGTTTTCCACATAGCAGGCCATACCGCCCGGAAGAGCATTGATCCCGTGACAGGTGTCATTCTCCTTTCACAACGGGAATT
>DAWO01000003.1:8039-9563 GCA_002509485.1 Methanolinea sp. UBA477 | reverse complement strand
TTGTCCGGCAAAAGGACGACCGCCTCCACAAGATCCCGCTCGACAAACTCCTTCCTGATATCCCGCTCCCGGTTCTTCCCCGTGTTTCCGCTTCCCCGGGATACCGCACCGGTGTCCAGGACCACGGCAAGGCGGCCGTTATCCTTCAACGATGCATTCATGTGCTGGATCCAGCCCCAGTCTGCGCTGCTCGATGGAGGATAGCCGAAGATCATCCTGTTGTATGGGTCGGTCTCATAGACTTTCTGGTCGAAGTCCTGGTTCCACATCGGGTTCGCCGTCACCACATCAAATTTCTGCAGGGAACCGTCGGATTCAAGAAAATGGGGCCGCGTCATGGTGTCCCCGAGCACGATCTTCGCCTCCATATCATGGATGAAGACGTTCATCTTCGCCATCGCGAATGTCGGAGGCAGGATCTCCTGCCCGAAATAATGGAGGGGGGAGACCGAGGCATCCTTGAGGTACTTGTCACGGAACTGCAGGGCACACTTGATAAGAAGTCCCCCTGACCCGCAACAGGGGTCATATACCGTCTCGCCGGGTTCCGGGTCGAGGATGCATGCCATCAGGATGGTGACTTCCCGTGGGGTATAGTATTCTCCGGCGCTCTGCCCCGACCCTTCTGCAAACTTCCTGAGCAGATACTCGTATGCCCGCCCGATGATGTCCGGCTCGACATCCTTCAGTCCCAACTTGTGCTTTCCGAGCACGTTCACGAGCGTCTTCAATGTCTCGTCGTTGATGATCCGCTGGCCGGCAGCGGTCGCGTTGAAGTCCACCGTGTCGATAGCGCCCTGCAGCTTCGGGTTTTCACGGGAGATCGCCCTGACAGCGTCGGTAAGCTGTTCACCAAGGCCGGTCGTCACCTTCGCGATACTGCTCCACCTGGCATCGGGAGGGATATAGAACCGCACGAGTCCGTGGTCCTCGGCAAGGAGTTCCTCGACAATCTTCCGCTCCCCGTATTGGTCAACGAGTTTCTCCGCCTCTTCCTCGAACACATCGGAGAGGCGCTTGAGGAAGATGAGTGGCAATATATAGTCCTTGTATTTCGGGGCGTCTATCGGTCCGCGGATTTTACAGGCGGCATCCCACAACCACCCCTCGAGTGTAGATATATCCAGTTTTCCATTATTCTTGTTCAATTTTGTCTGGACCATTGGCCCCCGCTCCTGATGTGGTATAGGTTATGTTGAATTCTAAACGTTGCCATGTGATTCCGACTACCAGATCAACCTGCCAGGCTTCGATCGCCTCGCTTTCATCCGCCGTTTGATTTTTCTGCAATGAAGAGGATGTATCATGAAAAGACCTGCGAGGGATTAGTATAGCAAATTCGTATGAAATCACCTGGAAGTGGGTTCCCTTACAGATATTCGGGATGGGAATCGGCATCTGGTTAATGAAGACCGGCGCATCATTCCAACCGGGACGCTGCCTGCCTGGAGGACCGTGTGACCTGACTCTTACCATTCTTTTCACTGGAATCGGCTTTGTATTGTTCGTTGTTTCAGGTTACAG
>DAWO01000003.1:1909-8017 GCA_002509485.1 Methanolinea sp. UBA477 | reverse complement strand
GCTGAGACTGATCGATTACGATGAGAAAATATCTTTATTCAGATGAGACTCTCTTCCGCAACCACGATTTGTTCGAGATCGGATACGTCCCGGAAGTCTTCAATTACCGCGAAGCGCAATTGGAGGACATCGCCTTCGCGTTGAAGCCTGGACTGCACGGCAGCCGGCCGCTCAACATCACCCTCCGGGGGCTGCCCGGGACAGGGAAGACAACGGCAGTGCGCCTGATTTACTCAGAGATCGAAGAGACGACCCGGCGCCTGGTCCCGGTATATGTGAACTGCCAGACCGAACGGACGAAGTTCGCGATATTTGCAAAGATCTACGGGAAGCTTCATGGCCATCAGCCTCCTCCGACCGGAACACCCGTGCGGAAGCTGATATACGACATCGGGCGGACCTTGAGCGAGAGGAATACCGTACTCTCGGTATGCCTTGACGATGCCAATTATCTTCTCGTCAATAAAACCCTGAACGAAATCCTTTATACTCTCCTCAGGCTCTACGAGGAGTTTCCGAACGCAAATGCAGGGGTCATCCTCCCGATGAGCAGCATGGAGGTCAAGCTTCCCCAGGAACTCGATTCCTGCGTCCTCTCGGTTCTCCAGCTCAAGGAAGTCTACTTTTCCCCATACACCGAGGAGGAGATCTCCGACATCCTCAAATATAGGGCGCGGTTGGGGCTCTTTCCGGGAGTCCTGTCGGATTCGTTGTTCGACCTCATCATCGAACAGACCATGCGATGCGGAGATCTCCGGGTTGGCCTGGACCTGGTGAAGCAGAGCGTGATGACCGCCGAGAGGGCTGGACGGATGGCCGTTGAACCAGAGGATGTTCTCTCAGCGTATGAAGTCTCCAAGCATGTCCATCTCTCCGCATCGATCCGGGCCTTGACGAAGGATGAGAAGTCGTTGCTCTACGAGATTGCCGATATGGCGACCGATACCGGATCCTTCCTGACCTCGGGTGCGGTCTATGAGGTTGCGTCAGAGAAGATGCGGCTGAGCTACACCGGGTTTTATGAGAAAATCAGGAAGTTCGACCAGATGCGATTGGTGGAGTTATCCTATCTGAACAATGGGGGGAGGACGAGAGAGATTGCGTTGAGGTATGACCCGGAGAAGGTGAAGGAGGTATGTGAATAAAGGATCATTGCCACCTACCTGATATTTCCAAGGAAATGGACTTCAGATATCTCAGTTAATTCAAGGATTTTCTTCCGATGAGTATAGATATTCTGGAAATCCCCCGTATACATGAATATTGGAAGGATTGTTCCGGCAAGGTCGTGAGCATCTAGCACTACTTCAACATCATCTGGATCACCCATAACAGGATTTAAAGCCTGCCAGATTCCCTTATAGCCTTCGGTTCTCCGGTGAATTGTGAGGCGTGCAGGATCTTGAATGTGATCCATTCGTTCTTCATATTTCCTATTATAATCATTTACTGCTGCCCTCAATATATCTCGCAAATCTTTTTGACGAATTGCAGAATCAGCACCAATATCTTTTAAAATTGGGAATATTTTCCAATCCCTCGTAATTGATAATAAATTGCTGATAGATGGATCACGTGTAACTTGTGCTATTGCCCGACGAAACTCACGGACAATTGTTTGTTTTATCGTTTGACATTTTCCCCCATTTTCTATGCCAAAACACTCTGAACAAACTGTAGTACTAGTAAAATTTTTTTCTGGATCTTCAAAAATCTTCGTTGCTTCATTTCCCCAATTATCTGCTACGAAGAAACAATACCCAATAATTACATTGCTATCAAGAAAATAAGGCAAAAACCGCCCCACTATATATTTTTAGCTAAATTTCTCGATAATTCCATTGTGGCATTCACTATTTTGTTTATATCATCAGGGATACTTTGCTGAGAAATTTTGCTTAAATCAAGATTTTTCTTAATATTATCAAATTCTCTCTCAATATCTTTGCAATATTGTTCTAATTCACTTTTGTTTGTTGTAAGGAATTGGGAGAGAACAATAAAGCAAAGATCATCGCAGCATTTATTTGCGATCTGCAAGGATATTTCGGGCTTATACCTAATAATAACTCGATAAGCATCATCCCATGCTAGATAAGCATCATAAAATACTTCGAGTTCGGGGAGAGGATATTGACATATTAACTCATCAAGAACATCTTCTACAACTTTAATTCTATCAGATGAGAGAGGACTAAGAGATTCTACAATCCCTCGCGATTCTTCGAGTATCTTTGAGCAGAATAATCTCTGAAATCCGTTAATACAAAATCCATATTCTTCCAATAAATCGATTTCGTGGTCGTTTAAGTCGAAATATTGCAAAGGAATAGTATCTCCATCTCGGAATTCCCTCCATAGCCGTAATTGATGTGTAAGACCACTGATATCTGTCGCCTTCGATCTTTGAAGAACTCTTAAAACCATTTGAAATAACGCGATTTCATACCTGCTAAAAAGAGTTTTGTCAGCATGTATAATTGGCCAAAATCGGTATGAATCATAGGTTCTTGTCTTTGGTCGATAATGTTTTCTAATCCTGGTTACTCGTATAAATTCATTCGAATCAGAAGTAATCATATTCGTTACCGTGTCACCAGGACCATGCGGCATCCGAACATATTCACTATCAAAAAGAAATTCTTTCCGATGATTATAATGGAAAAGATCCATAAAAAATATGAATTTCAATAGTAGGGTTCTTCCGATATCAGGGAATTCTTCGATTATTGAGAGGATTGCATGTATCTTTTTTCGTCTTTTATAAGCGTCTTCACCGTGCATATGCATCCTCAAGAAACCTAATTAAATAGGGTCTATATACATGCGTATAGAAATAATAAAAATATAATCCTTTCCCTCTAAAATTCATTAAATCCCCTTCTCCTCATTCCACACCCTGACTATCCTCGCATAACACCCCTCGCACACCGAGACATCCTTCTCAGCACACCGGAAGACCGCCGAGCCCTCATGACAGATGTCACATCGGCCGGACACTACCCTGACCCGCTTGAAATCCCTGTGGTCCAGGAGCCCGGGGAGTGGATTGATCTGGAACGGTTTCTTCCCTTTCGCACCGGTTGTTCTCCTTTGCACATCTTTGCAAGAGCCGGTGGAGAATGAAGAAACATTCTGCGGCCTCGAACCGGCAATTGGCGACCCCAATACGCTGCCGAGTGTTTGGTTCTCACTATCTCCGGGAACACAGGCACAGGAAGGAGCCCCCACCGCCTCCGAATCCGTGCCGTGCGCTCCTGGTAAATGATGGAAAGAGGTATCTGAAGAAGTACCTCTCTCAGTATCTTCTTCATCATTCTCCGATCCGGAACAGGATTCCACATCTTCTTCATTGACACCCTGCACGGGCAAACCGGGTGCAATGGTGTCATCGTCGCTCTCTCTGTCAGGACCAGTTCTCCTTCTCTTATCCTCCTCGATCTCGTCCTCAAGCCAGATCTCCGCCCTCGCCGTCCAGTTCTTGTATAGCCCGATATCGAACGAGAAGTAGTGCTCCCGGTGCTTCACCTCCATCCCGTAGATATCCTCGGCGACCGTGGCGTCGATATAGCTCACCGCAGGACACTTGTCGAGGATGCCGGTATAATATCCGCGGCCGTTCCGGTAGCCCTTGAGCAGCCGGTAGACCTGGTGGTAGGAGAGCCCGAGGGCCTCCTGGAGCTGTTTGATGGTGAAGACCTCGAGCCCCATCTTCGCGATGCTCTCAAGGGCGGCGGCCTCGTTCCTGGTCTGCTTCGTCTCCTGGGCACCAGTATCTCCGGTCAGGTCCAGAAAGAGCCTGCGGGCATACTCGAAGTCCTCGCGGGTGGCGATGATGCTCCCGTGCTCGTCCCGTCCCCGCTGGAAGAAGAAGAGCCGGGCGTGGCACTTGATCAGGTCAAAGAGCATGCCGGGGTTCCGCCGGTTCTGGGCTGTCGAAAAGTGTATGCGGGGTGCGAACGGGACCCTGACATGGAAGACCTGCTCCTTCACGAGTTCCCATATCGCATGGCAAACCGCGACGTCAGGGTAGTCCCCTGCCATTGCCTCCCTCGCCTCGGCATCTTTCAGGTGGGCGAGGACCGCCGCATCCTGGTCAGAGGAGTCGTCGATCCAGATACAGAGCATCCGGTTCATGACCTGGTCATCGCCGGCGAGCTCCACCTTCGCCAGCCACCAGACACACCGCTCGGGGATGGTGCAGACCCGGACCTGCCGATCGCTGGTGAGCGTCCGGTGCTCGATGGGTTCCCGGAAACTCGCGGTCGCCGACTTCAGGATCTCCTGCAGGTCCTCGGAGAGGGATACGTCGTCGAAGAGGAGGACCGTCCCCGGCTGGAGGGGGTGGTAGTAGAGCGCCTTGTCCGAGACGGTCCCCTTCAGCTTGAACTGCTCGGGGAGGAGGTTGAGCATCGCCCGGCATGCATGGGTCTTGCCCTTCCCCGAGTTGCCCGAGATGGCGACATGGAGGCCCTGGGTGTTTGTGACCGACTGCGATGCGACCGAGAGCACGAGGCACTCGGCCACGACCCGGTCCCCGACATGTTCCCGGTGGAAGACATCCAGGAGAAAGGCAAGCGGGTCACCGGAACAGAGGACCTCGGCCGCCCGGGACCGGGCCTCGATATTCGCGGCCGAAGATATAGGAGGGGTGGGGGGTGAAGGGGCTGGTGCAGTATTGAATATGGATCCCCGTTCCCGCTTCGCTCCTTTTCTTGGTTCATACCGTTCCCGCAGCTCCGGCCACCGCTGCGTCCCGCCTCCGCAGGAAGCATGCTGGCATCCTGCATGAATGGCTCCGCTCGGGAACTGGATGGCGAACGCCCCATCCCGGTGGGCCGAAGAGAACGGGCACTCCTCGAGGACGAACAAGGTGCCGCCCTGCCATGGTTTTTCTGACCGGATCGCGATCCCATGTGTGCCAAGCCAGTTACGGAGGACCAGCCCCTGCCCCTTCAGCCGTTGCACAGGGTTTGGATCGTCCCTCGGGAGAAGACCTGCCAGGTGCCTGAGCTGGTCGGCCTGGACAACCGCCACCTCGTCGGGGACATCGAGCAGGCAGGCCTGCCGGTGAGGCCGGTCGGATGTGTTGTCGCCTTTCCTGGAGGTCGTGCCGTAGAGTTTCCAGATCCGGGCCGCGTTGAAGTTCGCGGCGTCTACGGAGACCGATCCGTCCGAGAAGAGCGTGTCGAGAACCGTGAGGCATCCTTTCACCAGGTCCATCGACTCGTCGTCATTCGGCAGGTCGATTCGGTAGAGCAGGTGGGCGCCGTTCCCCGAGTCGGCCATGATCGGCGCCAGCCATCCCTGCTCCCTGCCCAGGTATGCAGCAATCTCCGCTGCCCTGACGATTGCTGCCTGGTGCTCCTCGTCGGTCGATGAGACGCCACTCGGCCGGACCGGGTCCAGGTCGACGGGGAACCACCGCCGCCGGACCACGTCGGTATCGCTGGTAGTCGAGTCCTTCCGGCCAAGATTCATCTTCACCCGGTTCGCCCTCCGGGAGAGCAACGCGGGATCGACCGTGTTCAGCGTAACATAGATGCCGGCGACCTCCGGGAGCGTGTCCAGGTTTGCTGCCTTCTCGGCCAGCATATCGAGGTTGTCAAAATATCCGCTGTGGACCAGGTAATCGGTCAGGGCCCGGAGTTCGATGACTCCGCCGTTCGGGAAGAGGGTTGCAAGCGCCCTCTGAATCTCCCCGCTCATACCGGCCCTTCCTGGCAGTCAGGGACGAGGGGGAAGAGCGGTGCCGAGACCGCTTCTCCCCGGGCGACCCGCTGGAAGCTCACGAGCGGGATGATGAAGTGCCCGGACCGGGTGTAGAGGACCACCGCCTTCCCGGGCCGGTTGATAGCTGCGTGACCCTCGATGGAGATTACTTCGGCCTCTTCCTTCCCGTCCGGGGTTCTCTTCCGCATGACCTGGACGATCGGTACGGCCCTGCCGAAGACAAGAAGTGCCCTTACCTCCTCCGGCTCGATGCGGTAGGATTCGCCCTCGATTTCCACCCGGAGGATCTCGTTCTCGCCGAGTGCGAGGGTTCCCGGTTCAGTCACCGCGATCACCCCGGCGCTCGTGCTTGATCTTCAGGATGTAGTTGTGACC
>DAWO01000003.1:0-1774 GCA_002509485.1 Methanolinea sp. UBA477 | reverse complement strand
TACTTTTCCCTGCATGTCTCACCCTCTTTCAGGACAAAGAGTCCTTTTCGAAGAAAGAACTCCCCGATGCCCACGAATCCCGTCCGGCGTTCGTAGGCGTCGACTGCTTCCCGCGTGACCACGAGTTGTTCCATGTTTTTCGTTCCTGCATGCCGGCGGTCTTGCCGCGACATGCACACCAACATGGCCCGATTGGTTAGATAAGGATGAACGGGAGCTCCTGAAAGTGGGTCAGGAAAAGCGTTACTGTATCAGATAAAGGGGATCACCTCTGCACCTTTGGAAGAGATGGAACCTGCCGGAGGGCAGTTTCCTGCTTCGTCCCACTCTTCTGCATAATAAATTCCATCAACTCGGGACCATGCCGGAGGACAAACGCCTGGATATCGTCTTCGCTGGCCGTCGCATTTCCATTGAGCGATTCCCCGCAGATTGCACAATACTCAGCAGCAGGGGGCATGATCATGTGGCAGTGAGGACAGACATGAGGCTCGAGGGCAGACTTGTTTTTCTTCTCTTCCTCCCCGATATCTTCGAGGCAGTAGACCCTCCGCAGCTCCCGCTCAATGTCCTGCCCGGTAAGATGAGCATAGGTGCGGAGCATCTTGGAATGGACCGAGCCCCACATGATCAGCTTGATGACACTTTCAGAGACTCCCTCCTGAACCATGTGCGTGATCCGTGAATGGCGGAAGAGATGGGGGGTCAGATGCTTCTCGATGCCGGCACGTTTGCCAATGACCCGCAGCTGGGCGATGGCCGCCTCGTTCCGGAGGCGGGTCCCCCGGTAGTTGATGAAGACCGGGGCGTCGCCCTCGGGCGTCCCGGGGTAGTCCAGGCGCCACTGGATGATGTACTCCCTCCCTGCGATGATCGGGACATACCGCGGAATATTTGTCTTGAAATTGACATTCACTACGATACCGTTCTTGTTGAAGGTGAGGTCGTTCCATTTCATGGCCGCGGCCTCCCCGATCCGGAGGCCCCCCTCATAGATGAACGTGATCATGGCCCGGTCATAGCTCCGGTAACTGGCCTTGTAGAGACGTTGGATCTCTTCGGAGGTCAGCATCTGGGAGGCGGTCTTGGTCATCGGGTTGTGCGGCGGGACCTTGATCCTGAGCACTTTCTTCTCGGGGAGTTCCAAGTACTCGTTTTCAACCAACCAGACGAGGAACTGTTTCAGGATCCGCACGAAGTCGTGCTTGGTGTTCTGAGCGAAGGGTTTGCCTTTCGTACTCTGCCCGTTTTTGAGTGCCTCGATGCCATTGTAGACATCGATGATTGACATCCCTGAGTACTCGGGGAGGAACCTGCGCCAGTGGACAAGGGTGTACGTGATCTTGTTCACCCTGGCTAAGCCAATACATCCCGATACTTTCTTCTCGGTGACGAACTCGCGGATCAGAGCGATGTCGTTCTGCGTTATCCAACCCTTTTTCAGCCCATTCTCAATGGACCTGTCTGCGAATTCCGGCTTCATGCCCGAGAATCGCACATGGTGTTGAATCATTGTGGAAGATTCTGCCATAAAAAGGCGTCTGAAAGGATGTATATAAATTTTGGGTAAAAGAATTGAATTTGGAGTTCTGAAGCCTCAGCCGTGATTTGAACACGGGACCTGCTGATTACAAGTCAGCCGCTCTGCCAACTAAGCCACTGAGGCGCCATATACTTTAGGTGATTTTTGCATAAAAAAGGTGGCGATTGAGAGAACAATTCTCTTCTCACGGAGTCCGGTGTATCCTGATGTCAACGTCGGTCTAGAAATCCC
>DAWO01000091.1:1672-4959 GCA_002509485.1 Methanolinea sp. UBA477 | reverse complement strand
CTTGATGCCTTTGCCACCCGGATCACGGACGAGATGAAGGTGGCTGCGGCCCATGCGCTCGCCGGGTATGTGCCACACCCGCACAGGGACCACGTGCTGCCGACGGTCCTCGACAGGGAGGTTACCCGCGCAATTGCACGGGCGGTGAAGGACGCTGCGTTCGAATCAGGATGCGGAAGGGAGATCGGGTAGGGCGGCACCATCCCGGAGACGGGGGTCTTTTCCGCGGTCCCGTGATCGTCACTGAAAGAGACTACATCCTGTCCAGGTTATGGCAGTGCCCGGATGGAGATGCCACCCGCCCCGGATCGATACAGTCGTGTTTTTCAGGGAGCCGGCTTTCGCCGAAGCTTTGCCAGGTCTGACAGGTACTTCTCTCTCCGGGCCGTGTATGCCTCACTGTCCCTCCCGAAGGCTACGTATTCGACAACTCTCCAGCCTTCCTCAACGAGCCGTGTCTTCGTCCTGTCGGAGAGGCCCATCAGGAACCCGAACGTTACGAACTCCTTTCTCTCCTCCATGCACCTGCATATCCACCTGATGAGCCCGGGATCATGGGTCCCCACGTCAAACGGCTTCCCGCCCGCTTCCGCCGTGATAAAAAGCGCCTTGAAGCGGTCTTCTATCTCTTCAAAATCGTCCGTGTCACCAAGATACGCTCCCTTCACGATCCGTGGAGCAACGCCCATGGCGAGGAGCCGTGAGAGGTCCTCTCCGGTGCGGTCCAGGTAGGCCTGCAGCGCGAGTGTGACCCTGTACCCTTCTGCTGCACACCGGGCTGCCACCGAGAGAGAGGCCTCCACGAGACCCTTCCCTTCCATGTCAATCTCGAACCCCATCCCCTTCCGGTTCGCCAGGGATGCCAGGTCGCAGATCATCTCCAGGCAGAGCTCCCGGTCAAAGATCGCACCAAGGGATGTCGGTTTTATCGATATATTCGCGTCAAGACCGAGATCGTGTATACTTTCGGCAAGGTTTCGGTATTGTCCGGCCATGGCGAGTACGGGCGCTCTTGATGTGGCATACTCACCGAGTGCATGCAATGTACAGGAGATACCCTCACCGTTGCGTTCACCAGCCCATTCGAGCGCCCGGTCCATGTCCGGAAGCGACCACTGCTTTGCCGATGCCATCAGATCTCATCTTGGCAGATACAGGCAAAAAGGATTTGCCCGGGATTCAATCCTGGCTTGACCGTATTTTACCCGACAATTGCATGGGACATGGAGTGGTCACAGCAAAAAAGGCCATTGCAGGGTGGTCTTTCAGAATCGATCTTGCTCCTGACCAGGGGCCGGTCCTGGCCAGGAGGAGGGAACAGGAGCCCTGTGCTCGCCTGTCCCCAGGGTCTTATCCAGGCAGAAGGTCCGGCCGGGTGTGGCATCCCGATCATTTTGGGAGCGGTCTGGAAGATATGCATGGATCGGTGGCGTGAACCCTTCGGTTCTTCAACCCGAAAACCATGATCCCGATAACTCAGCCTCTGTCGACTCCCGAGTGGTCCTTTCTCTCCGCATCATAGTACCAGTTTTTGAGCATGCGGGCGACCTTCTCTTCAAGTTCAGGCGTGCGTTCCATTCGTGCCTTCTCGCCTTCCTCGATGGGGCAGTGTTCCCACAGTTTCAGCAGCACGGTGATCTCGTCGTCCTTCCTCCTGATAATCTCGGATAATTCCTCGTTCTTCAGGTACATGCTCTCAAGTTCAAGTTGCAGGTCCTGCCGGCTCTTTTTCCTGCTTGTCTTTGCAGCGATGTACACCCTCAGGGCGTCGTTTACGAACTCGTCAGGAGATGAACTCCCTTCCTTTTCCATCAGCCTGATGATGGCCTCCCACAATGCCGGGTCTATGGTGACACAGACAATTCCCTCTGCCATTGCAGAAAGTAGGCATGGATGACACATCATGATTTCTCTCTCCTTTCATCTCCTTCTGGAGCGAAGCTATCTGTGTTGTGTCCGGATCAAGGGGATTTTACCACGAATAAGAGCGGGAATGCACGATTCTTCACTTTCCCTCCTAAAAGGACGAAGGAACGGGTGATGCGCTTGCATCGGCGATACCCATCTCCCGGAAAAAGGGTCCCATTGGTATGATATCGATATCCCGGTCAGGCCACGCAGTACTGCCCCGGGACCGTTTCAACGAGCGCTGTCAGTTCACATATTGATCTTGTGGAGAAAGAAGACTCCGATGCAGATAGCAGCGATCGACAGGGCCATGAACAGCATGTCCGTCCCACTGGTCAGGTTCATGGCCAGGACCCGCTGGAAGAAGCTCACGATCAAGACCATGATTATGACCTTGATGATCTTGTTCTTGAGGTCGTCTAAGTTGGTAATCTCCAGGATATTGTGGAATACGTTGCCTGCTCGGGCGATATCGATCTTTGATATGAAGAGTTCGTATATGCCGAACGAGAAGATCAGGAGAACCATGCCGATCAGGTAGAAGTCGATGGCCCCGATTATCCCGATGAGGATATCGGTGTGTTCAACATGTATGTGGGTCAGGTCAACAGACTGGGTAAGGGTGTTTACAATCTCAAGAGAACCGGTGATGAAGAGTACAATCGAGCTGAATATGCCGAAAGCCACTGCAAGAAGGACGATCAGGCGGGAGTTCCAGAGCGCTCGTTCGAACGCGTGCTCGACTATATGCTGTTCTTCCCTGCTTTTGTAAGCTGTATCAGGTTTGGAAGGAACCATTCCTCACAGCTTGGTTTTTTGGACATAAAAAACACGTATATCCGGGCCAAAAAGAGCATCCTCGCTCCTGCGATCTCCTCTATCAGTCTCTCGAAATCGTGTTGTTCGGACTCTCCTACCCTTCAGACAGACTAATGATGCCGGGCAGACGCCTGAAAAGGATCCGGCTGCGGCGGTGAGAATGACTCCACCTGCAACACCTATTCTTTCTTTCCATGCAAGACAGCGAGCATGCAAAAAAGGCCGTTNNAAGTCCGGATCGGGAGGCAGGCTGAAGATCTCCAGGTCTGCCGGAGATGCCGCACCGAGCGCCTCCTGAAAGGTCATATTCCTGACTGCGATATCCCTGGCAGGGATTCGGGCCTGCTCAACAAGCTTTTCAAGGTTTTTCCGCACTTCCGCCACACGGTCCGGATCCGCCACCGGCGCAACGATCCTGATCGTGGCTTCCCAGTTGATGGCCAGTTTGTAGGCGGTAAGGATGGCGAGGTCGCAGTTCGGGAGATTGAGTCCATCCGTCTGTTCCAGGCATTGTCCGGCAATCCAGAGATTGATCTTTCGTCTCCGCCCGAGACCTGCTG
>DAWO01000091.1:0-1590 GCA_002509485.1 Methanolinea sp. UBA477 | reverse complement strand
ACGCCATCTGCAAAGGTATCGGTGTCGATAACCGTCCACTTGGTATAGATCCCGTCTTCTTCGAACTCCCCGGATAGTGCCGGGAGCCTGGACTCAAGATGCATGCGATCATCCTTCATGTTGATACCGAGTATGCGGACTGACCCGCTCGGATAGGTTATGTCACGGACAAACTCCGATATCCCCCGTAGTTCTGTCGGTTCGAGGAGTGGGACGAGGAGATTTGGCCGCCAGGCCTTCTCCTGTGCACGGGGGAGTGCCATCGACTTCTTGGCTGCCCATTCTGACAGGGCCACAAAAAGACTGCTCCGGACATCGCCATACGGCACCGGTCCGGTCAGTCGACGATACATGAGAACATAGTAGAGTAAAGCGACAAAGAAGAGTGCGACGAGGCTGAATACCGGATTGATCACAAACATGGCGAAGATGCACCCGATGGTCCCGATCACCGGGACGGCCCGCGGGATCCGCAGCACCGGCCTGAAACTGACGAGCTGGAGGTTCTGCTCGATGAGGATGACGATGTTGATCATGCCGTAGGTGATCAGGAAGAACATGGTGATGAGCGGTGCGATGATGTTCAAATCCCGAAGCATGAGCGCGGCGGCAACCGCACCCCCTGTCACCAGGATCGCATTGCGGGGTATGCCTGTTGAGGTTCGGTCCGCAAACCACGCGTTCCGGGGCATGATGCCATGCTCACCCATGGCCTGGAGGATACGTGAAGCGCCTACAAGCGAGTTTAATGCAGAGGAGAACGTGGCGGCGAGGAGCCCGGCGAGAACCGCATAGTTCCAGCGTGAAGCCGACAGGAGGAAGTCGTAGTTCCCGGCGAGCTCGGACGGTGAGGCGGATGCGGCGAGCCACCAGGCGAGTGCGAGGTATATGGCCATCCCTGCGGTTATGGCAAGCAGCGTGCCGAGGGGGATGGCCCGCCTGGGGTTCTTTAATTCTCCTGACATGTTTGCCCCTGCCATAATCCCTGTTGCAGCAGGAAAGAATACTGCGAAGACTGTCCAGAAGGATATGCCAGGGGGGGATGCAATGAATTCGTATGCCGGAGGTGCGGGCGGGAAGGCAGTGAAGATGGAGACGAGTGACCCGATCAATACTGCAAGGATCAGGTACTGGATCCTGAAGGTCATGCTGGTGCTGATGAATACTATTGCGAATAGGACGGCGAATATGGAAAAGTCGATAAGAAGGGGTGAGAGGCCGGGATAGAGGAACAAGAGCCCGGCCCGGAACCCGAAGACGTAGAGTGCCACGGACAAGGCAAGCGAGAGGTAGAGCGGGACTCCGATACTCCCTCCTATCTCCAGGCCCATCGACCGTGATATGATCGAATATGCCCCACCCGGCCCGATGCGGATGTTGCTGATGATCGATGACATCGAGAGGGCTGTGGCGGTCGTGATGGCAAAAGCGATGAGGATGATCGTCCATGCCCCGAGCAGCCCGGTATTCCCGACCACCCAGCCAAGACGCAGATACATTATCACGCCGAGGATGGTAAGGAGGGTGGGTACGAAGACTCCCTTGACCATACCAAACTTGATAATCTCGTCGCCGGACTGATCAGAAGAC
>DAWO01000021.1:3393-8584 GCA_002509485.1 Methanolinea sp. UBA477 | reverse complement strand
CCGTGCGGCCGTGTTCAACAGGCGTCTCCTCAATACTCCGCAATACGAACACGAGAGAGAATCTCCACGCAGCCGGACAATCTCGTCCACGGTCGTCCCGAACGCTTCACGAAACGAGAATATATGGTGTTCAACGCCAAGGGTTTCCGCAATCCCTGCCGCGATTGCGGGATCGCGGTATCCGGAGATGCCTTCATCTATCGTGATCGCGCAAAGCCGCAGGTCACGTCTTTCGCACGTGAGTCCATGGAGAAAGTGGAGGAGGGCCGCCGAATCTTTCCCCCCGGAGGACGCCACTGCGATCGAGTCACCAGGCGAAAGCCACCCGTGAGTCCGTACGGCTCGCTTCGCCTTGGCCTGGAAATCGGCCACAAAATGGTTCCTGCAGAGGTGAAGACCGGAGTATCGCTGGTAGATGATCGCCGGCCGCCTGCATTTGCTGCACAGCATCGGGGGTACCAGATCAACCTTTATCAATTCCCATAGATAAATTGTGTAGAATACATGCCAATTTCAGCTGACCAGATACGAAACCTGCACAGGTACGAGATACGTATCCTGGTAGCGCTCGAACGCCTGATGAAGAGGTATCGCTGGGTCCCTCTTGACCTGATAAAAAAAACGATGGGACTCTCCGAATCCGAGATCGCCTACCGCCTTGGGCGATTGATGGACATGGGGATGGTCCGTTTTGATACGGTTCCGTATGAAGGCTACGCACTGGTCTTTGGTGGATACGACACGCTGGCCCTGCTCACCCTTACAAAGCGGGGTGTTGTGAGTGCTCTTGGCTGTCCGATAGGGGAAGGAAAAGAGTCCATTGTATACGAGGCGCTTGGACTCGGGCCTGTTACCATGAAGTTCCACCACGTGGGCCAGAGATCTTTTCAGTCTGTACGGGTAACACGGGAATATATGCCTGATGAAGGCCACTGTCCCTGGATCTTTGCATCGAGGTACTCGGCCGAGAGGGAGTACGACGCCCTGACACGTCTCCATCCCAAAACGAGCGTCCCGCTCCCGGTTGCAATAAACCGCCACGTGGTCGTGATGGAATTTATCAGGGGCACAAACCTCAACAGATGCAGGCTGGAAGATCCCGCAGGAATTCTCGACCAGATCCTGGAAGAGGCAGGAAACGCATTCAGGGCCGGGGTGATCCATGTCGATCTCTCGGAGTACAATGTCATGGTAGACGAAGGGCGGGTCTATCTCATCGACTGGCCCCAGTGGGTGGAGGCCGGTCATCCCAATGCCGGGGATCTCCTGGCACGCGACATGGAGAATATCACCCGGTATTTCCAGCGGAAGTACCAGCTCGAGATCCCGGTGAAAGAGGCGATCCGGAGAGTGACCGAATGAGGGTATACGGGATTGATATCATCAGTGGTTCTGTGAGGTCACGCTCGCGGAGGCCCCGCTATGCACTGATCCGGATGGCGGGAGACAGGATCCGATCAGAAGACGAAGTGACCGGATTCCGCCTCTTCCGTATCTTGAACGAGGAGAAGCCCGACATACTCGCAGTCGACAGCCTCCAGGAGATCGCGGCCGACCAGCACGACCTCTATGCCTTTCTCCAGGCACTGCCGCCAAGGGTAAGGCTGGTGCAGGTGACCGGCGGAGAGAGAAAGGAGAGCCTTGGAAAGGTTGCCAGCAGGTTCAATATCAGCTTCAACCGGTTCGATCCCTTCGACGAGGCGAGGACGATTGCCAGGGTCGCGTCGCTTGGTGCAGGCGCCGAGGTGATCGCTTTCGAAAACACGAGTGAGATCGTGGTCAGCAGGCACCGATCGCCGGGCAAGGGGGGATGGAGCCAGAACCGGTATGTACGAAAGATACACGGGGCGGTCCAGCAGAAGGCACGGGAGATCGAGATGGAGCTCGTCTCTGCAGGTCTGAAATACGAGAAGAGGGAGACGAAAGCCTTCGGAGGACTGAGCAGGGCTTTCTTTGAGGTCTATGCCCCCCGAGACGAGATCCCGGTGAGCACGTCCCGTGGAGCGGATGTGCAGGTCCGGATCGGGGGGAAGCGACTTGACCGGATACGGTTCCGGCCACTCTCCGGAAAGCCGAGATACCTCATCGTTGGGATGGATCCGGGGACCACGACAGCAATCGCCGCCCTTGATCTCGATGGAAACCTCCTCCACCTGAGCAGCTCGCGCCAGACTTCCATGTCGGATGTCATCGAGGTGCTCTACAGAGTCGGAAAACCCCTTGTCATCGCGTCCGATGTCCATGACATGCCTTTCTCGGTCGAGAAGATTCGCCGGGCATTCAACGGAGTCGCCCATTCGCCAAGACAGGATATGAGTGTTGAGACAAAGCTCGAACTTGCGTCCCGGTACCCGTATGAGAACGACCACGAGCGGGATGCGCTTGCCGCGGCACTCGACGCGTACCGGAGTTACAAGAACAAGTTCCAGAGCCTGGTACGGAGGGTCCCACCCGGGCACGACCTCGACGAGGTGAGGGCAGGAATCGTGCGGGGGCAGTCTCTTGAGCAGGTGCTTTCCGAGATGAAGGAGAAGGTTTTGCCGGCAGAGGAGGCGCCACCCGGGGTTGAGGTCGATGAACGGCGGGATGAAAGAGTCCGGATACTTGACGGCACGGTGAAGAGGCTCCGTCTCCTCGTGCAGGAGATGCAGGAAGAGATCAGGGAGAGAGACCACGAGATAGTCCGGCTGAAGGGGCGCATGAAGAAGATCAGGTCACGGCAGGACGAAAAGATAAGAAAAGATACGGAGATTGCAAAGCGTGACGTGATCATCCAGAATCTGAAGAAGAACCTCCGGAAGGAGGAGCGGAGATCGAAGAACCTGAAAAAGAAGATTGACCGGCTGAGAACGTTCGAGGAGGCGCCGCCCGACGCCGCCGCAATCCCTGCAAAGGTCCTTCCCATGCTCACCCGTGAGGGGGTATGGACCCTCCAGGAGGAGATGGGAATCAGGAAGGACGACCTCCTGTATGTCCACAGGATCGACGGGTGGGGCCGAAGCGTGGTAAAGGAGCTTGGAGAGACCGGGGTCAGGGCTGTTGTTGTGGGATGCCTGCCGGAGAACGAGCCCGATCCAGCCCTTGTTGAGGCGACCAGGGATCTCGGGCTGCCGCTTCTCCTGGTTTCTTCCGGGGCGGTGGAAACCAGGGGCAAGCTCGCCTATATCGCACGGGATCTGCTTGAAGATGCCTTTGAGAAGTGGGAAGACGGGCAGAGGGAGTACGACCACGAGAAGAAAGCACGCATGGTCGAGCATATCTTCGAAGAGTACCGGACAGAGCGGGGTAAGGAGATGAGGAAGGTTGGATGAACGGGAGCTCCGGAGAGTCGTGATGGACGTCATCGGGCGGGAACACTGTCTCGATGACTGTGCGGTCTTTCGCTTCGGAGAAACGAGTATGGTCGCTTCGACCGACATGCTCCACGAGACGGCGGATTTCCCTGCCGGAATGACCGACTGGCAACGGGGCTGGATGAGCATCGCGGTCACGCTCTCCGATATCGCCGCGATGGGAGCCGCCCCCTGCTTCGTGATGCTGGCAGTCGGGCTGGACAGGGGAAGCAGGCTGAAGGCGATCCTCCAGGGTGCACGCGAATGCTGCGACAGGCACGGGGCAGTCCTTGCAGGGGGTGACCTGGACGCACACGGTGAGCTGACGATGGTGAGTTCGGGAATCGGGTTTACTGATCACCCGATCCGGAGGGCCGGGGCGAGGCCGGGAGATCTCCTCTGCGTCACCGGGGTGCCGGGGAGGGCACAGGCCGCGCTTGCGGGGTATCACCAGTATGATCGTTTCCTGTTCGAACCGGTGCCCATGGTCCGGGAGGGGATGATCCTCGCACAGGCAGGGGTCACATCCATGATGGACAACAGTGACGGCCTGGTCATCTCGCTCCATGATATGATGGAGGCGAACCCGGGCTGCGGGTACATGGTGGATAGCGGAGCACTCCCCAGGCTCGCGGATATTCCGACAGAGGAGGCCAGGGAATTTTCACTCTATGGTGGAGGGGATTTCGGCCTCATCTGTACCTGCCCGCCCGAGATCGTGCTGCCCAAAGATCTTGATATCCAGGTTATTGGATCGGTGATCAAAGGCTGCGACGTCCTTGTAGACGGAAAAAAGGCAGATATAAAGGGTTACCAGCATCTGTGGGATGAGTGAGCGGAGAGAAAGTATTTAAATTTCTGGTGTTGAGTACTAGATTGGAAAGGAGGAAAGACAAATATGGTAACAAGAAAGATCATGATTTTTTCCGTGATTGCAATAGCCCTCCTGACGATGGCGTGTGGAACAGTATCCGCATATTCCATCGCGGTGCACGGCTCGGGCAACTCGCCCATCGTGACGGACTCCCTGAAATCGATGGTATCTGGAATGGAGGGATCAACAGGGCTTACCGAATATCTGCAGTCTATCTCGGGTGCAAAACCATCCTCAAGCACCGCAACGGGATCTATCGGGAGTGCATCTGCTTTCAGCAATATGTACCACCAGTCCGAAAATGAGGAGATCAGGTTTGAGCAGTCTGTCAGGGTACACGGAACGATAAACTACTTCGGCTATAACGCGAATTTCAATTCCGGAATGCTCTAATCTCTTTAATTCTCTCTTTTTTTCTCCAGAACTGCCTGATTTCGTTCTTTTTTCCCATCGTGAGAATTGCCGGGATCATATCTGAAGTGAAGTTATTTATAGTATGAACAGGTAAAAAATTGTTGAATAATCAAGGTGGCGAAATGATAAAGAGAGAATTTACTCTAGTTTTTGCTATCATCGTAATTCTGATGATCGCAGGTACAGGGAGCGTGCAGGGTGCACGGACAATTCCCGCAAGCAACGAGACTTCCATGCTGGTAGTCTCCATATCTGCTTCAGCTTCGGGAGATCTGAGAAGTAATACAGACATTGTGTTCCAGCAGGGCAACGAAAACCTCAACGACAACCCCCCACTCAACCCAAGTGGAGAGGGTGTGAACACTGTCGGATATTTCGAGGAGACCATGGCCACGGATGGCAACATCTCGTATGACCAGACCATACGGGTGGACACAGGGAACCAGGTGACTCCGCAGAACAACCTTGAGACAACCCGTATCATCGATTATTCCAACGAAGGAGACGGTGGAAGGATGTACTCGAGTGAAGAGGTGCTGGTAGAGTCATGTGGAACCGCGGCAGACCTGTC
>DAWO01000021.1:0-3344 GCA_002509485.1 Methanolinea sp. UBA477 | reverse complement strand
GATCTCCATGGCACCGACCAGACCGGAAACGAGGATGCACACGGAACGGCGAGCGCACACGTGAACGCAAATATCGCTGAAGGCGGCGGCCCTGAGGGCACCAACCAGACAGCATCGATGCAGCATGAACAGGAGATCTCGGTGAACGGATGGGTTAACCTCGCGATGGATGTCAGTTATTCGACTGAATGATCTCCCGGAAACCCAAATTTTTTTTCAAAAAAGACTGGTGGAATAAGCGGTAGAAATACCTGCGTATTTCAAGAATTCCTTTTTTGATGTAGTCATTCAGGAAAGGACTACTCTTTTGAATGGACGTCTTTTGTGAGATTTTTGAATCATCTGTGACGCTCTCAATTGAACAGGTTGTACATATCCCGATTCAGGCAGGGTCTTATGGGCCAGGCAAATCGATGATTTCCGATTGAGATCGTATGCTGGTCTATTCCTGCTGTATTAATCCTGGTAAAAAAGTACAAAAGCTATCTTCATCCTCTCCGGAATACCTGATTGGCAGTTATCTCTCTGATGCCCGTCTTGTCGGGTGCTGGCGTGTATTTTCGATCTAATGACCATCGACGCACACAAAAGCTGGGTCTCGCCGCTCGGTGATCCCGGGGTGACTGGTGCGTGCCGTAATTTATCCAGAGTATCTGCCGTATAAGAAGGTGATTGGGCCCCTTCCTGCAAATCCCGCATGGGATTAAAAAAAAATATGTGGGGGAAGAGATATGACGATATCTGAAAGAGGTGTTATCCTTCACGTGCCGGTATAATGCGGCCAGAATATCCTGATGGCATCTAATCGTCCGTATTTCGCGTCAATATTTCCAGGATCCAGTTCCAGTGCATAGTCAAAGGCCTTGATGGCATCCCTGACATAGCCGGTTTTAATCATTGCAAACCCCTTGTTTGCCCAGGCCTGTGCATTATCCGGATCGATTGCAAGCACCTGGTCATAGACTGCCACCGATCTGTCATAGTCATTCATCTTATACAGGGCAATTCCCTTATACATGTAGGCTTCGGTATTGTTCGGCTGAATTGCGATTATCTCGTCAAATGTCCCGATTGCGCTGATATAATCCCCTACCATCAGGTTTTCGTATCCCTTATTCAGGAGCACTTCAGTGTTTTCAGGTTCAAGAGCCGCCACTCGTGTATAGAGTTGTAATGCTTCATCGTACCGGCGCAGCTGGTGAAGTGCATAGGCCTTGTTCTGAAGTGCCACGGTGTTATTGGGATTCAACTTGATCTCCCGGTCGTACATCCGGGCGGCTACCTCTCCCTGTCCCAGGGTATGAAGAGCCGCCACTTCATACATCCACGCCTTCGCATTTTCCGGGTTTAGATCAAGGGATTTTTGATAGGCTTTGACCGCACCTTCATAATCCCTGGAGTTGTGGAGTGCGTAACCAAGGTTGAACCAGGCTGTCGTAGAATCCGGGTTGATCCTGGCTGCAGTCCTGTACGCCAGGGCTGCTTCCTGGGATCGTCCAAGTCCCATCAGGGCATTGCCTTTTGTGGACCAGGCCAGGTAATTTGCATTGTCCAGGTTGATCTCCCTGTCTGCAGCATTGATTGCGTCTTCATACTCTTTCAGACCATAATGGGCCCGGGCCTTGTATCCCCAGGTGCGGGGAAGATCCTGATTCAGTTCGATTGCCTTATCGTAGGCATCCAGGGCTTCCCGGTATTTCCCGAGCGATTCAAGCATATAGCCCTTGTTGCTCCAGGCATAGGGGTTTTCGGGGTTGATGCTGATGGTCCTGTTATACGATTCGAGCGCTTCGTCGTATCTTCCCAGGTTGTTCAATGAGGTCCCCCGGTTGTTCCAGGCAACATCATTCGAAGGATCTATCTCAAGCGCCACGTCTGCTGCATCCAGACCCTCCGTGTATCGTCCCATATTATTCAGGACGAATGCTCTCTTTGACCAGGTATCCGCATCATCGGGAGTCTGGTTCAGTATTATATCAAAGATCCCGAGTGCATCGTCATACCTGCCAAGATTAAGGTATGCTGCTGCTTTTCCGGATAGTATCTCCGTATCATCGGGGCTCTGTTCAAGAATAGCCGAATAAGCCGCTAATGCCTCTTCATTCTGCCCGGTCAGGGTGAGGAGGTCAGCTCTCGCCTTTGCTGCGGATATGAGTGATGGGTCGACAGTGAGTGCATGATTGTAGGCATACAGCGCCTCGTCATATTTTCCAAGCGCCCGATACAGGTCACCGGCTTCCTTTGCAGTCTCTGCCCGAAATGGATCGAGTGTGAGTGCCCTGTTGTATGAATCAAGGGCTTCGTTGTATCGTCCTGTCAGAGAGAGTGCCTGGCCCCTGTACGCCCAGAGCATAGGGATGTTGGGGTCAATAGAAAGCCCGCGATTGTACATTTCGAGGGCTTGTGAAAGATCGCCCTGCAGCTGGTATATGCTACCCTTGTATCCCCAGACGACGGGAAGATCCGGGTTTATCTCCAGTGCCCGGTCATAGGATGACTGTGCGTCATCATACATGTGGATCTGCTGGTACAGGTTTCCTTTCTTAACCAGGAGTCCGATATCACCGGGGTTATCCAAAAGCTGGAGATCGATTGCCGAGATCTCCTGCATTGCCCTGTCATATTCGGAGATATTTTCTTCGGCTGCCTGCCTGGTCGTTGTGCACCCCGAGAAAAAAATGCCTCCCAGCAGGAGCAGGAGAGCGAGTACAGGCACTATTTTCATAATATTACACATTGATCAGGATTATATATAGTCACTTTGGTAGCGGAGTATTCCAGGCCGCATCGCTACCCAGAACGGCAAGATAACACGATTCTCATGAGAAAAAGGAGAGATTATTCAGAAGGAGAAACCCGACTCGTAGTGCATGATCTTTTCAAAGATCCGTATCTCGCCGAACGCCGACGAGGATTCATGGAACTCCAGCATCTCTCTCAATGTCAGGTCACCCCCACCTTCCTGGATGAATGCATTCATGTACGAGGAGACCATTCCCCTCGACGGGGTTCCTGGCTGCAATTCGGTCACAAGGATCTGGTAGTCAAATTTGACGGGATCGCCTCCTGAAGCCAGGTTGAACAGATCGCTTGCGGATGTCCTGATATTAACTGCCCCCGTATCAATCGAGCTCCCTGCCTCTATACGGCTGGAGAACGAGGTTGCAGCCATGGCTCCTGTGACAAGGAGCCCGAGAATTATTACGCTGATTAGGATTAATCGATATCTCTTCATGCCAGGTACCTCTCTTTTTGACCTGGTAAGACGGTATGAATCTATTCTATAAAATAGTTCTCCCCCAGGAGGATTTCACGGGAGAAAAGGCGAGGTTGAAAGCAAAACC
>DAWO01000092.1 GCA_002509485.1 Methanolinea sp. UBA477 | reverse complement strand
TCCTGAATGTGTGGTATCCTGAATGCAAAAGTCCTATAACAGATTAAATTGATATTTATAAGAACCTCTATATCCAGGGAAAAAATTTTTGCGTGTGCACCATGGAATCAATGCAATATTTTGAACGTTTCGGGATTTTACTCAATAACAAGGTTGTGAAGACTCCGCTGGCAATTGCTTCGATGTCAGGAATCGTAGATACGGAATACATTCTGGAGCGGTCAGAACACGTCGGTGTCGGGTTCATCGGAGGGTATTCAATCGATGAAAAAACCCTGGACGCCAGCCGGAAAATGGCGCAGTCAGGAAGGAAGGAGTTTATCTTTGACGATCCGGCAAAAGAACTTGAAAAACAGATCTCGCTCATCGAGAAGAGCGGGGTTGTCTTTGGAATAAATATCAGGGGCAGCGGACCGGGGTCGTTCGCGGAACTGGCCGATCAGTTCGGAGACGCGGTGATCTACGAGATTGATGCGCATTGCAGGCAGGAGGCCATGATCAATGCAGGAAGCGGAGAATACCTCCTGCACCACCCGGGGCGCCTCGAGGAGATCATACACGCGCTCAAGGCATCCGATGTAACGGTCTCGGTCAAGATACGCGCAGGTGTCAGTGCCGATGACCGTCTCCTGGCCCAAAAGATATGGCATGCCGGGGGAGATATCATCCACGCAGACCTGATGGACTTTGGGCATTCCAAGATCAGGCAGATCCGGAACAGCTGCCCCCTCTTCCTGATCGCGAACAACTCCATCAACAATTTTGACAGGATGAAGGATATGCTCTCGCACGGGGCAGACATGATCTCCCTTGCGCGACATTCTGATCCGAGAACGCTGGCCGGCCTCGACGCGGCCATCAGCAGGTTTGCCGACGAGCATGGATGGTATAATTCCCCAAAACAGCTCTGCAGAGGTGGGGATATCCGTTCACTCGCCTTCTGCTGCATGCCGGTGAAGAATTGCCCGCTCATTCCGACACTGGAGAGGGTAGGAATATCCCGCGAGGAGTACCTGAAGATGAAGCAGGACGGAGTCATGAGCACGCCCCTCGAGGAGGGGAGGCAGACCTGTTTTGGAAGTCTTGCATGGTGCTGCAAGGACTCTTCACCCTGCATGTTCCGGGATATGACACTGCGGGAGATCGGCCTTTCCACCCGTGACTACATGCGGCACAAACATAATCTCTCAGAACTGATAATGAAAAAGATATTCGATGAATCCGGGCGAGCTGAATCGGGCTGAACTGGCACAGCTGGCAATGATGCTGGAGGTCAGCGCATATCCAAAACCAGGCAACGTCGACCGTTGTCATGATTATCCTGATACCCGCCTTGAACACTTCCTGGCATCCATCATCTTCGCCCGACCGGCACTCCAGAGGGCAGCGGAGGCTGCATCGGGAGCAGGAGAGATCATATATGAGGCAGTCGACCTCTCCAGTGTTCATTCAGGGGGAAATACGCATTTCGGAGCGTTTATTCTCCTGGTTCCCTTGATGATGGGAGGGGGGATCCCCGGCGCCACGCGAGTGGTGCACGAGACCACGGTTGATGACGCGGTTGATTTTTACCGGGCATTCGGAAAGACGAAAGTCCGTGTCCTCTCAGGAGACGAGCTTGACGTGAATGACCCGGAGGTGTACGGGGAACTGAGACGTCGGGGGATGACCCTCTACGACGTGATGCTCCACTCGGCCTCGAACGACATGGTCGCCAGGGAATGGGTGAACGGTTTTGCACTCACCCGACGGACAGCAGACCGGTTATGGGAAGAAGGGTGCGGTCGTGATTCCATAGTAAAAACATTTTTATGGCTTCTCTCGGTCGAACCGGATACGTTCGTCATCAAGAAACATGGACAGGATACGGCCTGGGAGGTCATGACAAAAGCGATGGAAGTCCGCGAAGGGCTCCGCGACCTTGAGACATTCGATGCCGAGTGTATCAGGAAGAGGATTAACCCGGGCTCCATCGCGGACATCATCATCGCTTCTATCTATGTTGCCCTGTGCGAAGGATGGCAATGGGACTGTTAAGAGAGGGAATCAACGAGGTCATCGGGACGACGACGGTGAATGCTGCACCGATGGGAGTGATACTCAGGAACGGGCGGTACACCCTGGTCGCATTTCTCGGGAGCCACACCGCGGAAAATATCGAGAAACAGGGTTACATGGTCGCAAACATCGTGCACGACCCGGTGATCTATGTCATGACGGCATTTGAAGACCTGCCGGAGGAGGCTTTCGTGTCCGAGACCGTGGATGGCCTGGCCGTACACCGCCTTGACTGTGCGGAGGCATGGGTGGCCATGAGAACGGTCATCGAGAGAGAGACGGCTGAAGCCCTGATAGTCGGGCTGGAACCGGTGCACGAGGAGATCGTCCGCCACGTGGTCCACCCGGTAAACAGGGGATTCAACAGTATAATCGAGGCGACGGTCCATGCAACGCGCTATGTCCGAACCGGGGATCCAGCTCTTCACGATCTCATCGGCCACCACCTGGCACTGGTAAAAAAGTGCGGCGGAAAGAGGGACGTCGAAGCGCTGGACCTGCTGTATTCCTATATA
>DAWO01000075.1:5461-19535 GCA_002509485.1 Methanolinea sp. UBA477 | reverse complement strand
TTTTTTCGGGAAGCGATGTGCATCGCACATGGGGGTGCGGGGGCGGATAGCCCCCACAAAATGTATCCGGTTCATCAATCCTACCCGCACCAGGTAGCGGAGAGCCATTTTTTCCGTTTTCGTTTGGCGTGCCCGGAGTATTCACTCTCTTTATGGCACCTCGTCCCGGGAAAAAGCCCTGGTTATCCTGACTCCTGCTGTATTTTTGGGTACCTGGGGCTGGTATCAGCTGCCCGACTCTGCTCTCTCTACAAGTTGCCTGGCGGCACGGGCAGCTTCCCTGATGATGGTCTCTTCTCCCGGAATCACTCTCTCCTTCATGAGAACCCTGCCGTCGCAGATTGTCGTGTCCACGGCACTTCCGCTGCAGGAGTAGACGATGTTTGAGTCCAGGTTGTGGAAGGGGGTGTTGCAGACAATATCCCGATCGAGGAGGATGATATCTGCCGGCCGTCCCTTCTCCAGCATCCCGGAATCAAGGCCGAGCGCCCGTGCTCCACCTGCGGTTGCCATGGAGAGGGCTTCACCCGCCGGGAGAAGTGTCTGCGAGTTCCAGAAGAACTTCTGGAGAATGGCACCGGTCTTCATCTCTTCGAAGAGATCGAGGTTGTTGTTCGATGCGCACCCGTCGGTCCCGAAGGAGAGGTTCGCACCGGCCTCTTTTAACCAGTGGTACGGCATCGCCCTGTTCGTGGCAAGTTTCATGTTGCTCACCGGGTTGTGCGAGACGGAAACCCCCCTCTTCCCAAGGAGCATGCATTCATCGCGGTCGAGCCAGCAGCAGTGCGCAGCGACGGTGCGTCCGGTCAGGAGGCCCGCCTCATCAAGGACCGCTGATGGCCGCCGGTTCCATTGAGAAACAGCGTCATTCACCTCCTTCTCCGTCTCGCTCAGGTGGACGTGGATCCCGGTATCCTCCTCCCTGGCAAAACCGGCGAGCCAGCAGAGGCCTTCCTGTGATACCGTGTAGACCGCATGCGGGCCGACCGACGGACGGATCCGCGGGTTGTTCATCGATCTGATGGTTTTTACCAGTTTTTCTGTCGCGGCAATCTCCGCCTCCCGCTTTTCGGGGGAGAAGAGATCGATGAACCCGTATGCGAGATTTGCCCGGATGCCCGTCTCGTCGACGGCACGGGCAGCATCCTCCATGTAAAAATACATGTCATTGAAGGCTGTCGTCCCCGTCCTGATCATCTCGAGGCACCCGAGCTTCGTCCCCCAGTAGACATCTTCCCCTGTCAGGTGGGCCTCGAGTGGCCAGATCTTTTCCGTCAGCCAGTCCTGCAGGGGCATATCGTCGGCAAACCCGCGAAGGAGCGTCATGGCTGCATGGGTGTGGGTGTTGACGAGCCCGGGCAGCGCCACTTTCCTGCTCCCGTCAATGGTAAATTCAGCGGAACTTCTGTATCTTTTTCCAATGCCCGGACCTGTATCGCCGATTGATCCGTCGGAGGCGATGAATATATCGACCTCTCCGCTGCCGGCCCATACATCTTCGATGAGTATGGTTGTCTGTCTTCCGTATACATCGTCCATCTCAATTCACCTGGAAAACCGCGAGATGATATCCTGAAGAATTTTATCGGTCCTCTCCCTGTACTGGCCCGCTACCTCGACAATATGCTCATACGTGAGCGTCTCGTCGGAAAGACCGTTCGCATAGTTGTCGATCGTGCAGAGAGCAGCAAATTCCATCCCGAGTTCAATAGCAAGAGTGGCCTCGCTTGCAAGCGTCATACCCACGATGTCGGCGATCCGCGAGAGGTCCCGCACCTCGGCGACAGTCTCAATCCTCGGACCCCGGGTCTGGACATAAATGCCCCCGAGCCGTGCCGCGGGAATCACGCTCTTCAGCCTCCGGGCAAATGAGGCCGAGAGTCCTGGCTGGACGTGGGTGATGCTGTGTTCGTGGATCGATGGAATCGGGGCCATGGTATAATAATCGGTCGGTATCACGAGCGATCCGGGCACAATATCATGTTTTAAGGAACCTGCAGACCCGATAGCGATGACATGGTCAACACCGAGAATTGCAAGGGCTGAAAGATGCGACCGGAAATTGATGCGATGAGGGGGGGTAACGCCCTGGTGCCTGAGCACGAGCGCAATCTCCCCGCACAGGACCTCGCTGTTGCCATACGGGGTATGGATGGTCTTCTTCTCCAGAGGTGGAAGATCCGAAAAAAGCAGGCTCGTCCCGCCAATTATTCCAAGCATCGTCTCTCACCCGGACATACGTCTATGACTCTCACGATTCATCCCATATAATAAAACCCCGCAGGGGTGTTGTTGGTTTCGGTTTCCAGGGTGCAGGTTATCACGGGAGCATTTTTTCGGAGACAATCCAACACGTAATAATACCGGTCAGGATGAATGGTAGTAGCATGGGCCGGTTTGCAACCGTGAATGATGAGAGGATACGGAACGGTGAGTGCACCGATATCTATTTCCAGAGAACCGAGGAGATTCTCGGGCTTTCGGGAAAGAACCCCCACGTGGAGATGGAGATTACCGCCGGTTCGCTCCCCGGGGAATGGGCCGTATTCTGCGGGCTTGACGACGTTATCAGCCTTCTCGAGGACAGGCCGGTATCGCTTCTTGCCATGCCGGAAGGAAGTCTCTTCTATCCGAACGAGCCCGTCATGCGTATCTCGGGCAGGTACCGGGACTTCGCCCGCTACGAGACCTCGGTTCTTGGGTTTCTCTGTCATGCCTCCGGAATCGCCACGGCCTCGCTTGCAATGAAACTGGCTGCACGGGGGAGATCCGTCTACTCGTTCGGGTCGCGTCGGCAGCACCCTGCCATCTCGATGATGGTCGAGCGGTCTGCCTGGATAGGGGGTGCTGACGGCGCAAGCAACACCTGTTCACCCGAAGGTGTCCCCCTGGCAGGCACGATGCCACACGCGTTTGTCATGTGTTATCCGTCGCCGGAGGATGCATTCCGCGCCTTTGACCGGTTTGCCGCACCGAATGTCCCAAGGGTCATGCTCTGCGACACGTTCTGCGACGAGAAGAGCGAGTCTCTTGCCGCCGCCTCGTGCGGTGCTTCAGCCGTCCGCCTGGACACACCCCGCTCGCGGAGAGGCGACATGAGGGCGATACTCGAGGAGGTGAGATGGGAGCTGGATTCCCGGGGTTTCTCCGATGTGGGCATATTCCTCTCGGGCGGGGTGACGCGTGAGCACATAGAAGAGTACCGTGACATCGTCGATGCCTTCGGGGTTGGCGGAGCGATAGCCAACGCCCCAGTCATCGATTTTGCGATGGACATCGTCGGGATTGACGGAGAGAAGTGTGCGAAGAGGGGGAAGAGAAGCGGCGCAAAGGAGGTTTTTGTGGATGGATCGGGCAAGCGCATGACGCTCCTTGCAGGTTCTCCTGCACCGCCGGGAGCGGTCCCGCTCCTTGAGCGCTTCATCGACGGGGGGCGCGTTCTCTCCCGCCCGTCCATTGCGGATGCCCGGCAGAGGGTTCTCATGCAGCTGGAAAAGATGATCAAGCCCCCTTATTCTGTTAAAGGGGCCTGAATGGAGGGATCGACTGGTCACACGGCTCTCCGTGCGCAGAAATAATTCTTTTAAGTCATGCCGACCAACACTGTAGGAGCGGGCCGATAGATCAGGGGAAGATCGCTACCTTGGCATGGTAGAGGCCGCGGGTTCAATTCCCGCTCGGTCCATAGATACGATCCGGGATACAAACCGGAGTTTTTTTCTCATCTGATCCACCATTCAAAAACGATTCACATTGGGAATAAAAGAATGGCTGATTCCACAGGACAAGGTCTTCTTCGACCTTTTTGACCGTCTGGCAGCGGTCGTTGTGCTTGCGTCCTACCGCATGGTCGATCTTGTCGACGACTTTTCGGATATCAAGGCCAAGGTGGACCAGCTTGAACAGCTCGAGCACGAGGGCGACAGGATCACCCACGAGATATACGAGCAACTGAACAGGACGTTCATCACGCCGCTGGATCACGAGGAGATATCCCGTCTTGCCTCTGCGCTTGACGATATTCTTGACTTCATCGAGGGAACCGCGCAGAGGATGTACAACTATGGTATCAGCGATACTGACTCCCACATGGTCGAGATGGCCAAGCTGATCCAGCTCTCGGTGGTCGAACTGGAAGAGGCCGTAAAGGAGATCCGGTTCATGAAGAACCCGCGCCTGATCGAGAACCGCTGCATCGAGGTGAACAGGCTCGAGAACCTGGCCGACGATGTCCTGGCACATGCCATAACTGATATCTTCAGGACGGAGGACGCAGTCGCCATCATCAAGAGGAAAGATATCTACGAGCACCTCGAAAACGCGACAGACAAGTGTGAAGATGCGGCGAATGTGCTATCCGATATTGCGATCAGGCATTCTTGATACCCATGGAGTACGTGGTCATTGCCGGAATCGTCCTTGCACTCCTCTTCAATTTTGTCAATGGCTTAAATGACGCTGCAAATTCGATAGCCGCCGTGGTGGGAACACGGGTGTTGACACCCCTCCAGGCCGTCCTCATGGCCGCGTTCTTCAACCTTGTCGGACCGCTCCTCTTTACGACCGCAATTGCAAAGACCATCGGCAAGGGCCTCGTCGATCCTGCATTCATGACGACACACGTCATCCTGCTCGGAATGCTGGCAGCCGTGCTGTGGGTATTCATCTCCTCGTATGGTGGAATCCCAATCTCGGCGAGTCATGCCCTCGTCGGCGGGCTGATCGGTTCGGCTGTCGGGTATGCAGGGGTTCATGCCATCACGTGGCCTTCTCCAGGGACGGTTCTTCTCCTGGTCCTCTATGCGATTGCCGGGATGGTGGCCGGCGCAGTTATCGTCACTCTCGTGGCATATTCCAAGAAAGAGGAACATTTACTGCCATACGCAGGCATCGGGGCTCTTTGTGGCCCAGCATTGATCATACCGTTCATCATCATCACAAAGATCCTCCCGATATCGGGAATTCTCGCGATTCTCGTATTCATCGTCGTGTCTCCAATGCTCGGCTTTATCGCGTCGTTCCTGCTCGGGATGGTTGTGATACGACTCTTCGCGAGATCGAACAGCAAATTGATGAATTACCTGTTCAGCAAACTCCAGCTTGTATCGGCAGCATTCTATAGTATCGGCCACGGCAGCAACGACGCCCAGAACGCGATGGGTATCATCACGGCCATGCTGGTGGCAGGGGGGCTGCTTGCAGAGTTCACTGTCCCGGTCTGGGTGATACTGGTCTCGAGTGCTGCGATCTCGATGGGGACCTTTCTCGGCGGTTGGCGGGTTGTCAAGACGATGGCGACCAAGATCACCAAGCTCCGCCCCTACCAGGGGTTCTGTGCCGAGACGGGCGGCGGTGTCGTCCTCTCCTTCGTGACAGCCTTCGGTGTTCCGGTATCGACAACCCATGCCATCAGCGGGTCGATCATGGGTATCGGAGCTACCCGGGGGTATTCGGCAGTCAAGTGGGGTATCGTGCGACGGATCGTCGCCGCGTGGATCATCACGATCCCGATCACTGCAGCGTTCTCCTTCGCCACGTTCCTTATTTATAAAACGATATTTCCCGTCTGATCTTTTCACCGGGATACACAAGCCTTACTCCAAACCTGAAAAACCGGTGGTTCCAAAGCGATAGACCACTTAATCCTGCTTCTCCTCTCCTCTGTCTCTCTCGAATTCCTCCCGGTAATACCGGCACAGGCCGGTGAGCTGGCACGAGCGGCACATCGGTTTTTTCGCCGTGCAGGTATGTCTTCCATGCATGATCAGGAGATAATTGATCTTGCCCCAGTCACTTCGTGGAAAGATCCGCACGAGATCCTGTTCGATCCGATCGGGATCGCTCTCATCGGTCAGTCCCAGGCGCCGGGCGAGACGACGCACGTGCGTATCGACTGCGATCCCCTCGTCGATACCGAACGCATGGTTGAGCACGATGTTTGCGGTCTTCCGGCCCACACCCGGCAGGGAGACGAGCGAATCCATATCATGCGGCACCCTCCCCTCGAACCGTTCTACGAGGGCGCGGGCAGATTCGATGAGGTATCTCGCCTTTGCATGGAAGTAGCCGCAGCTCCGGATTATCTCCTCGAGATCCGATTGATCTGCGCGGGCAAGTTCCGCCGGGGAGGGGTAACGCGAGAAGAGTTCATTCCGGATAGAGTTCACCTGTTTGTCGGTCGTCTGCGCCGAGAGGATAGTAAGCACGAGTATCTGGAAGGGATTTTCGAATTGTAAAAAGGAACGCGGAGAAGAAGGCAGGCCATACTCCAGGATCAGGAGCTCAAGAATTCTTGCGGCGTCCGCCTCGTTCATGCAATCATGGGGTAGGGCAGATTCGAACTGCCGTCAAAGCGTCCCAAACGCTCTAGGATGGACCAGGCTACCCTACTACCCCTGGAAGTGAGTATGAATCTTTGATTCCCCGGGAAAAATATTTACCGCTTTTGAGGGGGTGGGTACAGCGGAAGCGGGCTCTCTCCACCCCCCAGGACAAGGGTCCCGCGGAAGGATCCTCCTGTCAGCGCAGCCTCCAGGTTACCGGGATCCCTTCCGTCGAGCACTGCCAGGGGGATACTGCTCCGCCTGACAATCTTTGCCGCGACCATGTCGATCACCGTGTTGGCGCCGGCGGAAAGGCTGTCTTTTTCGGTGATCTGCACGAGCTCGTCAGGGCTCATCTCGTCGAAACGCCTGGCTTCGGGGTTGGTCTTTGGATCGGCGCTGTAGATGCCGTCCACGGATGTGGCATTGACAAGGATCGCTGCACCGGTTCTCTCTGCAAGGACTGCGGCGACGGCATCCGTGGTCTGGCCCGGTGTCACACCGCCCATCACCACGATCTTGTTCGAAAGGCCGTACTCCATGGCGCGTGTCTGGTCGGCTGCCACCACCGGGTATGCGGCATCTCCGAGAGCCGACACGAGCAGCATGGCATTGAGCCTCGTGATATGAATTCCGATCTCGTCGCAGGCGGCCTGGTCAATTCCAAGCGAACGTGCTGCAGATATGTAGCGTCTCGCCTCGCCGCCGCCCCCCACGACGACGTAAAGGCTGACATTCTCGCCAATGCGGCGGAGTACCGCGATATACGGGGATATCGCATTCGAATCTATGGAAGGCAGCAGGACAGAGCCTCCGAGGGACAGGACCACAGTTTTCATCCAACTCAAATCATTTCTCCAATAGCAACATATAATTGTTGGAGAATGTTGCGCTGTCCGATCTGCGGAAGCAGGGAGATATACCCGGTCGTCGGGGGATATATCGGCCAGATTTACCGCTGCAAGAATTGCAAATACCGTGGATCGCTTGTCGTCGAGACCGATGAAGAAGAACCTGCAACCGGCAGCCGCGACTGACCCCCCGCCATCACTTTAATAAAAAGGCTCTCTATATCCTTTCCTGATGAACCGGAATCACGAGGCCAGGCAGTATACCCGGTTGGACGACAAAGCCGTCCGCTGTTCCCTCTGCAGCCACCGGTGCACGATCCAGGATGAAAAGACCGGTATCTGCGGTGTGCGCCTGAATGAGGGGGGTACGCTCCATGCCCTCACGTACGGGAAGGTGAGTGCAGAGGCGGCTGATCCCATCGAGAAGAAACCGCTGTTCCATTTCCTGCCCGGAACGCTCTCCTACTCGCTGGGAAGCATCGGGTGCAACTTTCACTGTGCACATTGCCAGAACTGGCATATCTCCCGTGCAGGTATCAGTGACATGAACCTTGCCGAAATTTCACCCGAAGAGGGGGTACGAAGAGCTGTGGCACGTGGCTGTGCAAGCATCTCGTGGACCTACAACGAGCCCACGATCTGGCATGAATACACGCTTGACATGGCAAAGATCGCTCACGAACGCGGGCTTGGAACTGTGTACGTAACCAACGGCTACATAACCGAAGAAGCACTGCGCGAGCTTTCACCGGTCCTGAATGCATACCGTGTCGATATAAAGGCATTCACAGACGACTTCTACCGGAAGGTCTGCGGCGCACGGCTCCAGCCTGTGCTTGACTCCACCATCGTCGCACAGGAGCTTGGTATGCACGTGGAGGTGGTCAATCTTGTCATTCCCGGGCTGAACGACTCACCTGAAGAGACCACATCGCTCATCAGGTGGATCCTGGACAACCTGGGACCTGATGTCCCGGTCCATTTCACCCGTTTCCATCCCGATTACCAGATGAGGGACCGGAAGGCGACCGACATCGCCGTACTCGAGAGAATATACCGGCGTGCTCGGGAGCTCGGTCTGCATTACCCGTACCTGGGAAACGTGTATGCGAGCCCATGCGAGAGCACGTACTGTCCGTCATGCGGGGAACTCGTGATCGAGAGATCCGGGTTTTCAAGCATCATGCGAAACATATCCTCCGGGCGTTGCGGCAGGTGCGGGGAAGAAATCGCGTATACCGATCATGTCTGATGTCAAAGAGAGGCGGTTCCTTGTTGACCGGATGCTCGGCTCCCTCTGCCGCTACCTCCGGTTCATGGGATATGATGCCGAGAGTGCGAACGCCTACTCCGAGGGAGACAAAAAGGAGGACACGGTCCTGTTGAAGAGGGCATTGCGGGAGGATCGGCTGTTGTTGACAAAGGACCGGGAACTTGCCTCCAGGGGTGATGAACAGGCTGTCCTCATCCTGGACGAGGACGTCATTGCCCAGGTCGGTCAGCTGACCCGGGCAGGGCTTATCGAACCTGAACTGCGCCTCACCCGCTGTTCGATCTGTAACACGAACCTGCGCCGGGCAACAGGGGAGGAGATCGAAGATACCTCCTATGCACCGGATGAAAAGGACGAATTGACATTCTTCTGGTGTCCGAATTGCCTGAAGCTCTACTGGATGGGCTCTCATGGGAAGAATCTTGAAAAAAGAATAAAAAAAGGACAGAGAGAATCCTGAGTTGTTCAGGCAGATTCCTTTGCCGGTGTCTTTTCACTCATCTGGGCCCGCCGTTTCAGCCAGATCAGTTCATCACCATCAAAACCGAAGCTCTGCATCTCCAGGGTCCGCACATCGTCGGGAATATCCGATGTATCGGCACCTCTGGGCACGACGAGAACCTTTCCGGGATTTGACACGCCGCTAACTTTGCATGATTTCAGCTGATCGACAATGGCCGGGTCTACCTTCTGCTCAAATGAGACCACGACGTTTGCGCCTTCCGATCTCCCGAGAATTCTCCGTGTGACAAGGAAGCACTGTTCCTCTCCTTCGGCCCGCGGTACAGGCTTGATCTGCCAGCCGTCGACGGTGGGGTAAAGTCTTTTTAGTTCTCTTCGCACGAATTCGTGCATGATGTCTTCATTCGATCCCATGTCTGTTCACAACAAAAATAGAATAGACCCTCTGATGCTAAAACAGTTTTCTATTGGTGATTGCACTGGCTGCCGGGTGTCCCACCCCGGGCTATGGATCTGTGATTCAGAATCAAAAAAACCCTTCCCGGGTGATTTTTCCCATATCAACAGGAATACCAAAATGAAAAGGGGAAAGGGAAAAATATTAAGCGTTGTGAACCAAAAAATCCATAAATACTTGAATTTAGGTTTTTTCAGATCATGATCACCATCGGTATCGATCCGGGAATCGCAACCATCGGGTATGGGGTACTGGAGGAGAAGAACCGGAAGATAAGCCCCCTCTGTTACAGTGCCATAATCACCTCGGGAAAAGAGAAGGGCATTTCGGAGCGCCTGGAAGAGATATATGTGGCGATCTGCCAGGTTCTCGATCTGTACCACCCCGACTGCATGGCCCTCGAGAAACTGTTCTTTGCCCGCAATGTCACATCTGCGCTGAATGTCGCCGAGGTGAGGGGCGTGATCATGCTTGCTGCCCGGCAGCGTCGGATCCCGGTCGCCGAATATACCCCTAACCAGGTGAAACAGGCTGTTACGGGTTCGGGGAAGGCAGACAAGCGCCAGATGCAGGAGATGATCCGCCGCCTGCTCTCCCTTGAGGAGATTCCAAGACCTGACGACGTCGCAGATGCACTCTCTGTCGCACTCTGTCACATGCACACGGCAGGGATCTCATGATCTCCCATCTTTGCGGGACTGTCGCCAGCGTGGGCGAGTCATCGGCAGTGATCGATGTGGGCGGCGTGGGATATCTCGTGAACATGACTGCCCCCGACCTGCGGGAACTGAAACCAGGAGAAGGCCGGGTGCGTGTGTATACTCACATGTCCGTCCGGGAAGACGGGATCTCCCTTCATGGATTCCTGAGATCGGACGCTCTCGAGATGTTTTTGATGCTGATCAGCGTAAACCGCGTCGGTCCGTCCCTTGCCCAGAACATCCTCTCCCAGATCACCCTGCCCGAGTTTGCGGCAGCGATAATCGGTGAGGACGAAAAGATCCTGACACAGATATCCGGCATCGGGAACAAGAACGCAAAACGGCTGATCCTGGAGCTGCGGGATCGGATGGAGAAGAAGGCGATCCTGTACCGGCTTGAAACGAAGAGCCGGGATCCTGTCAGGGACGATGCTGTGCTTGCGCTCCTGTCACTCGGATTCGGCCAGAAGGAATCCCGGGAAGCGGTCGACAGCGTCATGCGCCCGGAGGAATCCCCGGGCCTGCAGGAGATAATCAAGGCTGCACTGGTTCAGCTGAAAGAGAAGTGAATAAGACCATGAAAGGACGAATCCTGTCCGGAGAACACACCAATGGAGATATCGACGAAGGTGTCATACGTCCCGGGAGGTTTGATGAGTTCATCGGACAGGACACTCTCAAGGAGAGCCTCGGTATCGCCATCGATGCGGCAAAAAAGAGGGGACGTCCCCTGGACCACATCCTCTTCTCCGGTCCACCGGGCCTTGGAAAGACGACGCTGTCGCACATCATCGCACGGGAGATGGGCTCGGAGATCAGAACAACCAGCGGACCGGTCCTTGAAAAATCGGGCGATCTGGCCGCCATATTGACGCTCCTGAAGGAGGGGGACATCCTCTTTATCGATGAGATCCACCGGCTCAATACGGTGATCGAGGAGGTGCTCTATCCCGCAATGGAGGACTTCTTCATCGATGTCATGATAGGCGAAGGGCCGAGTGCCCGGTCGATACAGCTCGATATTGACCATTTCACCCTGATCGGCGCGACAACAAGGGTCGGTCTGCTGGGTTCACCGTTTCGTGACCGGTTCGGGATGATATTTCGCCTGAATATGTACTCACCTGACGAGCTTGCATTGATCGTAAAACGAAGTGCGGATATCATGGGCCTTTTGACAACGCCTGACGGCTGCAGGGAGATAGCCCTGCGGAGCAGGGGGACCCCGCGGATAGCGAACAGGCTGCTTCGAAGAGTGGCTGACTTTGCACTGGTGAAGAGCGACGGAAAGATCGACAGGCATGTTGCAGATAAGGCACTCTCAATGCTCGGCATCGACCCGCACGGCCTTGACGAGATCGACCGGGGAATTCTGAAGGTCATCGTCGATGATTTTGGGGGTGGGCCGGTGGGATTGAAGACCATTGCCATCTCTATTGGGGAGGACACCCGGACAATCGAAGATGTATATGAGCCTTACCTTATCCAGGCCGGTTTCATCAAACGAACCTCCCAGGGCAGGGAGGCCACACCCGCAGCCCGCGGCCACCTCCACCAGTCCTGGTGGTGAAAAATACCCCTGATTTTTGCCTGTTTTGAGAGTACATTATAAATACATGAAGATATTATTCAAAAACAAGGAAAATTAGAGGAATAATGGTATTCAGGTCACGCTGGCTGGCAGGATCGCGAATATGAGGATATTACATGAGGCATGATATTGATTTTGGGATCGTGATAGCCTGTATGGCATGCCTTGTATGCCTGGCACTCTGCATCCCTGCAGGCGCCGCGCCCGATGCAAAAGAGCGCTACACCGTGGCAATCGGTGACTGCATGGTCACATCCCCGGGTGAAGAGTCGCAGCTGGTGATAGTCCTTTCTGACGCCCCCGGGGGACTGTCAGATTATGAAATGTCAGTAGAGATCAGGGACTCTTCGGTCGGCCAGTTTGCGGGTGTACAATTTCCTCCCTGGGCAAGCCTGAACAGCAGGGGGAGGTGTCCGTCCAACGTCCTCACCATCTCGGCTGCAGACATGAACAACAAGGTCCGGAAAGGTGACAGGGACATTTTACTGGCGACGATTGCGATAAAAGGAAAGAATCCCGGTTCTTCTGAGATATTCATCAGGGATATATCGATCAGGGAAGATACCGGCGTGATTGTCAAGGTGGCCACGATTCCCGGCACGGTGCACGTAGGGGACCCGCATGGTACACCCAGCCCGCCGCAGGGTGAAAGAGATGAGCTGTCCGATTCCATGGAATCTCTTCCCTGGCAGGTGCCGGACATATCCGATCATCCGGTAACTGCAACCACGCCCCAAACGACTGCACCGACAGTGCCTGCAACCATACCGCCCGTAACCACACCCCCAGTGACCATTCCGCCTCTGACCATCCCCACTATGACCCGAACCCCTGCGACCATACCCCAGACGAGAGTACCACTCACCACCGTACCTGCTACAACCATACCCCTTGCGACGACTCCTCCCATACCCATCGCTCCTGCGACCATACCCCAGACGAGAGTACCACTCACCACCGTACCCGCTACAACCATACCCCTTGCGACGACTCCTCCCACAACCATCTCTCCTACGGCCATTCCCTCGTCGATCATACCTACAACAACACCCATTCCCCCAACAACCACGGCTTTACCCGTACCCGGCTCACTCGAGATCCATTCCAGCCCGGGGGATGCAGTGGTGATTCTGAACGGAAACCCGGTCGGGAGGACACCCCTTGTCCTGCCCGGTGTTACACCGGGAATCTATACGATAGTCCTGACCCTGGACGGATACGAGGATCTCACGATCGACCAGGTGGTTGTCGAAGAGGCTGCAAGGACGATCGTTACCGGGGCCGAGGCATGCCTCGTTCCGCTACCAGGGAGTGTCACTGTCAGATCGTCACCCCCGGGAGCGGCGATCCACGTTGACGGGGAATATTACGGGACAACCCCGTCATCGTTCACACTCATGCCGGGTGCGTATGAGATCGCCCTGGATCTTGCCGGTTACTATCCATGGAGAGGCGAATGTGTGCTTGTTCCGGGAGAGACACTTGTCCCTGACCCTGTCACTCTTGAGCCGGTCCCGGTCTACACAGTCACGGTGACTGCAGGCCCTGGTGGCGTTGTACTGCCGGCCGGAGAGTCTTTCGTCAGGGAAGGGGAGAGCATTGAACTCTCCTTCATACCCGATCCCGGCTACTCGGTCGGGTGCATCTATCTCGACGGAGCCCCTGCGGGTTTTGGGGATACCCTGAACCTGGACGGGGTCGGGGCTGATCACCTGGTGGAGGTCACATTCCTTGAAGACGAGCCCGAGCCGACCCCCCCGGTGATTGAAGCCGACTTCTTCGCAGACCCGGTGTCGGGAACCGCACCCCTCGCGGTAACATTCCGGGATAGAACGGTCGCAGAGACGGAGGTTACCCGCCAGTGGAACTTCGGGGATGGCACCGAGGGGTGCGGTGAGAGAGAGCCTGTCCACATCTATGAGCAGGCAGGAGATTACGCTGTGTCACTGACGGTCTGCTGTGGCGATGTATGCGACACGGCAGAGCGTGCCGGCTACATCCGGGTCCTGCCACCGCCCGAACCGGTCCGGGCCGGCTTTCAGGCGGATGTGACAAGCGGGGAATGTCCGCTCACGGTCACATTTACCGACACCTCGACGGGTGATGTCAGAACGCGTGAATGGACGTTTGGGGATGGTGCATGCTCGACAGAGGAGAACCCCGTCCATGTCTACCGCGAACCTGGTGTCTACACGGTCAGCCTGGTCGTAACCGGCAGGGATACCACGGACAGGACTGACATGGAAGGCCTCATCCTGGTGGGCCAGCCTGTGATCGGTCAAGATCAGGGATATTACCGGGTCCTGTGCACTGTTGAAAACGCATCTGTCTTCCTGAACGGAGCACTCGTTGGACATATCCGGGATGGAAGATGCATCATACCCGTCACCGGAAGCCCGGAAAGGAGACTCGTCGT
>DAWO01000075.1:0-5341 GCA_002509485.1 Methanolinea sp. UBA477 | reverse complement strand
TGATGGAGCGATACGACGGTCTTGAACTCTCGCCGCGAAGGGTCGAATACGTAAAATACATGGCGGAGATGGGCAAAACCCTTAAAGTGAGCGATATCGCCGCCCGTTTCTCGATAGACCCGTCGACGGTCACAAAGGCTCTTCACGAGCTGGAGGGGATGGGCCTCATTATCCATGAACCGTACCGCGGTGCCAGGTTATCGCCTTTTGGAGCACGTTACAGCGAATTCCTGTTAAGGAGACATCGTATACTGGGTTTGGTACTGTCGCACTACGGGCTCTCGGAGGACGAGGCCTGCAGGGAGGCGTCACGGTTCGAGAGCTATGTCTCGCGGTATGCGATCAACACGATGTGCAGGGCAATGGGCCATCCCACAACCGGAATCTGCGGCGAGATAACGCACGACGAGCACTGCCGGAGACCCGTCGATAAATATGGTACGGTACCAAAAGTGCACCAGGAACAGGGAAGGAAGCAGGGACGAAGAGCATGAGATATACTGGGGCTTTCTGGCATATTTTCGCCATCTCAGCAATACTATGCTTCTCCTGCGCCTGCGGGGGTTGCATGGAAGCGGGTGAACCGGAGAATTCGTCGCGCCTCGTCGTCTCCGTCACCCTCGCCGCCCAGGAGGAACTGGTCAGGAGTGTTGGTGGAGACCGGGTCGACGTGGTTGTTCTCCTGCCCGGATACGCCGACCCCCACTCATTCGAGCCCCAGGCGAGCCAGATGGTGAATGTGAGCAGATCAGACCTTTACTTCAGGATCGGTGAAGGCCTCCTGCCCTTCGAGGACAGGGTGGTCTCCAGGCTTGAGGGTATTTCGGGCGATCTTCTGGTGGTGGACACATCAGAGGGCATCGAACTCATCAGCGATCCTGAAGGGGGGGAGGCGGACCCCCATATCTGGCTCTCACTCCGGAACGCCGGAATGATGGTCGATACGATATGCGAGGCACTCGTATCACGCGATCCTTCAGGCGGGGAGTATTATTCTGCAAACCGCGATGCGTACAGGGCCCGGCTTGACTCTCTCGACAACGAGATGGCGAATGACTTTTCCGAAGTCCGTACACGCGTATTCATCGTCATGCATCCTGCATGGGGTTACTTCGCCCGCGATTACAACCTCACCCAGCTGTACATACAGGCTGGTGGAAAGGAGGCGACAGCACAGGATCTCAAAGATATCATCGCCGTGGCGCGAGCAGAGAATATAGACACGATCTTTGCCGAACCTCAGTTCAGCACCAGGGGTGCGGAGATGGTCGCCCGGGAGATCGATGGACGGGTGGAGCTGCTCGATCCCATGGCGCCCGGGTACCTTGCAAACATGGAGCTCGCGGGAGAGAAGATACGAAGGAGCCTGCAGGAATGACCGAACCGGTGATCGAAGTTCAAAATGTGACGTTTGGCCGCAACGGAGAGAAAATACTTGACAATGTGAACCTGAGTGTCGAACCGGGAGACTTCTATGCCATCATCGGGCCGAATGGTGGCGGAAAGACAACACTTCTCAAGATCATCCTTGGATTGCTCATACAGCAGTCGGGCAGTGTCAGGCTCCTTGGGGGAAAGCCCAGTGAAACACGGAAATTCTGCGGATACGTCCCCCAGTTTCGGACATTTGATTTCCGTTATCCGATAACCGTAAACGAGATGGTGCTGTCCGGAAGACTCGCGTATATCCCGGGTATCAGGAAGAGATACCGTCGCGTGGATCTCCGGATGGCCAGTGATGCGATGGAGAAGATGGGTGTATCCGATCTTGCTGACAGGCAGTTGTGCAGTCTTTCAGGAGGGGAGCAGCAGAGCGCCATCATCGCACGAGCCCTTGCCGGCGGTCCGCGCCTTCTCCTGCTCGATGAACCGCTGGTCTTTGTGGACGCCCCGACCGAGGATCATTTCTACGATATCATCGAGAAGCTCCGAAGCTCGATGACCATCGTGCTGGTCACCCACGACATCGGAGCCATATCCACACACGTGACCAAAGTAGCCTGCCTGAACCACCAGATCTATACACATGGAACCAACGAGATCACAGAGGATATGATCACGTCCGCCTACCAGTGCCCCGTGGACCTGATTGCACACGGGATACCTCACCGCGTGCTGCGCGAGCATGACGGAGGCGAGGGGGATTGATCGGCATCCTTGGCTATGGGTTCTTCCAGAATGCGATACTCGCAGGGATCCTGGCAAGTGTCGCCTGTGGAATAATGGGGACGTACGTCGTGGTAAAGCGGATGGTCTCCATCAGCGGAGGCATATCCCATGCAGCATTCGGTGGAGTGGGCCTGGGGTATCTCCTCGGGATCGATCCAATATACGGGGCGTTCGCCTTTACGACCGCGATCTCCCTGTTCATGGGTATCCTTTCAGAGAAAGCACGGGAGAACATAGATACGCTCATTGCGGCCATGTGGGCTGCCGGTATGGCCGCAGGGATCATCTTCATATCGGCAACCCCCGGGTATGCACCCGATCTCTTCAGTTTCCTCTTTGGAAACATCCTGCTCGTCCCGACCGCGGATCTCTTCCTGATGACCGTTGCGGTCGTTTTCATCCTTGCAGTTGTCATTTTGCTCTTCAAGCAGTTGCTTGCGGTAACATTCGACGAAGAGTACGCCGAGATCATGAATCTCCCGGTTACCTGGCTTTCACTTCTCCTGATGGTGATGATCGGAGTTACCGTGGTCATGCTCATCAGGATCGTCGGGATAATTCTCGTGATCGCCCTGCTGGCACTGCCTGCAGCAATTTCAAGGAATTTTTGTGACAATGTGGGGAGAATGATGGTCCTTTCGACCGGAATCGGCATGATCTTCACCATGGGTGGTTTATGGCTCTCGTATGCACTCGATATCCCGTCAGGTGCTACAATCATCATGTGTGCGGTAGCAGGATACGTCGCAGTCCTCGGTTTTGGGAGACTGGCAAAAGGCAACGGCAGGTACAGTTGTGATTGACCGAAAAGCCCCCTTCACGGATTTTTTTGGGTACCTGTCATGCCACTTTTGATCCGGGATCATGCACGGTGGCACCTGCAGGTGCCTATGGTCGCCGCAACCAGGAGAGAACAGAGCGCAACAACCACGAAAGCGGCGAAAAATGTCACTGTTTCGGCAACAAGGCCTGCGATGAAGGGGAGGAGGGTCATTCCCCCGTAACTTGCGGTATTGAAGAGCCCCATCACCATGCCCTGCCGTGCCTCCGCCTCTGCAAGGAATGCAAGCTGGGCTATCATGATTACGCCTGCCAGCGCTCCGATGACGATCAGTGTCCACGGGGTAAAAAACGTGACGATGACCGCGACCGCCATGAGAAGGGCAGAACCCCTGATAGCAGGTATCGGCTGGAAATGGACGCGTGATACAAGGAATACCGCAACAGCAGTCGAGATATTCATGGCGGCGATGTGGATCCCGATGATATCCGGCGAATAACTGGTGAACTCGGGGTAAATGGCAGTCAGTGCGCCCGTCGTGCCGATCATGAGGATCGCAGCGACCCAGAGCCAGAAGTAATCCTTGAGCACCCTGAAGAGTCTCTGCAGGATATCTGCAATCTCTTCCCGCTCCGAAACCCGGGCCAGGAGTTCCCGTCTCGGCATGAAGATGCCGAGTGCGAGTGGAATTGTCGAAATCCCGGTAAACAAAAGAATTCCTGTATCAGGCATCCCTGATGCCCGCACAAGCCAGCCTGTACCGATAAGCCCCCCCACGAGCCCCACGTTGAGCATGGCCATGAAGATACCGCTCATCTTCTCATGGTCGGGACGCGAGTTGAGGAGCGAGAGTGCTGCAGGAACGAAGAGGCCCGCGCCAAATCCTTCAACAAGGCGGATGGAGAACACCGCTATGCCTGATTCGGATACGGCGAGCAGCAGGCCTGTCGCGGTCGTGAGGATGAGTCCTGCACGGATGACCGGCAACTCGCCAATCCGGTCAGAGAGCACACCGGACGGGAGTACGAAGAGGAAAGCACCGAGGAAATATGCCGAGAATATCGCACCCTGGGCGATGGTCCCCTCGCCGTACAGGGGGAGGACGGGGACGATGGCATTGGAGAGTGCCATTATCGCGAATACCCCCATGNNGCAGGAGATCAAAAGGGCCATCTTAAATACCCCCATGTAGAGGGGAAGCCTCTCTCTCATACCATAGACAGTTTCATGCGGCACTCTAATATTCGTATTGAATGGGACATGCCATGTACCCCGCAGGAGATCAAAAGGGCCATCTTATCAGGTTCCCTGTCCCGGCAGATCAGGGATCTTCGTCATCCGAGTGGCGATGGAAAGAGCGATCTTTTATCAGCCCGTACCAGGAACAACACTGCAGGGAGAAAAAAGGAGATCTTTTTGATGTCATTGGAAGGGAACAAGAGAACTGTCCGCAGGTTTATAGAGGCATAGAATGAGCGAAACCTCGATCTGTTTGATGACCTGGTAGCGCCCGGGTACATAGACCACACCCATCGGCAAGAGGGCCTGGAGAACTTCAAAGAGCTCTTTTCGCTGGCTTTCAAGGCCTTCCCTGACTGGCATGAACAGATAGAGGATATGATTGCTGAAGGAGATATGGTATGGGTTCGAGTGAGGGCGACCGGGACTCATACGGGCGAATGGAATCTTTCAGGTATCCCCATCCCTCCTACCGGCAGGAAGGTCTCGATGACGATGGTCTTCATCTGGCGTATAGCCGATGACAGGCTTGCAGAGGGATGGGAAGTCGACGAAGATCTGGATCTTCTCAGGCAGATCGGAGTTGTCGAATACACGGAGCGTGGAAAGGAAGTCTTTCCTGAGAATATGCGGTAAGGTATCGGACCGTCATGTGAATGAGCGTGGATTATCGGTCAGGCCATAATTTTGGAGACTGGAATAATCCCCAAAAACCGGTGGGGAATACACTCAACAAACGAGTCACTCCCCTTATATCATCCGGTAGGTCTCGAGGTTCATCGGCGAATGGGTCTGGATGTGGTAGCGCTTGTAGATCGAGCTGGCAAGGTCGATCGTGTTGTTCTCGTCGCCGTGAATGGTGAAGATCTTCTCCGGCTTGGGCTGGATATGGCCGATATAGTTCATGAGCTGCCTCCGGTCCGAGTGGCCTGAGAACCCGTCGACGGTGACGATGTCAAGGTTGATGACGATGGTGCCCCTCCTCCCGATCGGAACCTCTCGCCATCCCTTCTGGATACGCCTCCCGAGGGTCCCGTCTGCCTGGTAACCGACAAATACGAGTGCATTTCGTTCATCGGCAGCCAGGTTGCCCAGGTATTCCATGACCGGCCCGCCGTTTAACATGCCGCTCGTGGTGATGATGACACAGGG
>DAWO01000079.1 GCA_002509485.1 Methanolinea sp. UBA477 | reverse complement strand
AGCAGAAGCGGCAAAAAGGTGACCGGGCTCATGAATACAAGCATCGCCCCAAGCTCGCCAAGGACTGTTGAAAAATATTGTATCCTGCCCATCAGTACAGAATGCCCCTGTATTCTATTATCCTTTGCTGCAATTTTTGTTTCGGGAAAAGAAGAATAGGGGTCACGCCATATTTGCCAGCTGGTTGATGATTCGCCATGATACGATGAGCCGCACCATGTCGGTTGCGGTCATCGTCGCATTCCCCTGAAACAGATCGGAGGGACGGATACCAGTCTGCTCTTCGATATGTCTCCTGACATCCACGGCCATTTTTCGGGGAATCCCGCCGTCAAAGGCCAGGCGCCCCATCTTCCTGCCTGCTTCCGTCACAACGCGGTACTCGACCATGAAATCGTGATCAAAAGGGTGCATGAGGGAGACGAGATCCATACCGAGGCAGACGCGATCCGTGCTGGAGGAAGTGGCTGTCTGGAGGATGGAGACACGATAGATATTCTTCTTCCATCCCAGATCGCGGCCGAAGCGCGAGAATCCTATCTCGATTACCGCGTCTGCATGGTCCCTCTGGGGGGCTATGTATGCCCGGTAATCGTTCTCTCTCCGTGCAATCGCCTCCCGAACCTCCCTCTCTGAGTACCCACGCTTCTCCATATCCCGCTTTATCTTCCATTCCCGCTTGACCGCGGATGCAGGGTCGAGGTAGAGCGAGAAATCCAGGAGATCGCGCAGGCCGGGGGTGAAGAGGGAATGCAGTCCTTCCAGGATAATTATCTTTGCGGGAGGAAGGTACTCCGGTCCTTCGAGCCTGCCGGTCGAATGGTTGTAGATATTCTTGTAGATGCCCTTTCCCTGCTTGAGCAGCCGGAGATCGCGTTCCAGCGCCGCCAGGTTGTTTGCATCCGGATGCAGGGGGGTGATCTGCAACTCTTCCCTCTGGGCGCGGTTATAGATATGATAATCATCGAGTGTGATGGTTGCAACCATCGAGTCGCCGAATATCTGGCGGATGGAGTCGGTGAAGGTGGTCTTGCCTGACCCCGAGTCGCCGGCAACACCGATTGCATACCTGCCTGGCGAAGATGTGATAATCTCCCTGAACTTCAGCCTCCCGGTCATTTCTCCTCGTATACCAGAATATCCAACCGTATCTTCCAGCGATCGGGGGGATCAGTCAAGAATTCCAATTTCGCGGTGCTTCTTCGCAATATCCTCTGCCAGTCTCTCGATCTCACGCACGGTGTCTGCGCCGGGAGCCCCCCTGATATAAACCGGTTCCAGAAGTTCCGGCTTCACGCTGGAAAGCATCCCCTTCAACGTCTCGACCGTCTTTCCGCCCCATCCGTATGATCCGATGATGGATGCAAATCTCATCTTGGGGCGAAGCAGGTTTACGAGGTAGGTTGCGTAGACCGCCTGTGGATGCGGACCGAACAGCACGGTGGGGGTGGCGATGACAACTGTTGCCGCATCGACAAGGGCCATGGCCAGTTCACCCGTATCCGTCACGGTCAGGTTGTAGGGGGCGACTCCGACTCCCTTCGCGATAAGTGCCTCTGTCAGCAGGTTCACCATCTTCTCTGTACTCCCGTGCATGCTGACATAGGGTATGACCACCTCGTTCTTCACGTCATCCGAGATCCAGTCCCTGTAGGCAGAGAAGATAGGATCTGGCGTGGCATACAGCGGACCATGGCTCGGGGCAACTATTCTGATCGGGAGCTTGTCCAGCCTCTCCATGTGTCCCTTGATGCTGGACCGGAAAGGCATCATTATCTCCGCGTAATACCGCTTCGAGGGACTATACACGATGCGCTCATCGGAAACGAAGAGATCGCTCGATGCAATATGCGACCCGAAGAGGTCGCAGGAGAAGAGCACCTTTGATTCCTGCACATAGGTGAGCATGGTCTCGGGCCAGTGCACCCAGGGAGTGATCAGGAACTGGAGCGTCTTGTCGCCAAGCGAGAGTGTGTCGTTGTCCTGGATGACATCCACCCGGTCACCATCGATATCGAGGAGGGCGACGATCAGGTCGCGGCACTTCTCGTTGGTGACGACCCTGGCACGGGGGAAGAGCTCGAGTATCATCGGGAGAGCACCTGAATGGTCCTGCTCTGCGTGGTTCACGATGATATAGTCGATGCCGTCGACCCCGATCCTGACGAGGTTCTGGACCAGTTCATACTCCTTCGCCGGGTCGACGGTATCTATCAGGGCCGTCTTCTCGCTCCCTTTCACCAGGTATGCATTATAACTGGTCCCCTGCGGAAGCGGGATCAGCGAATCAAAGAGCCGCCGGTCCCAGTCAATCGATCCTATCCAGTAGATACCGGATTCTATCTCTCGAAATGTCATTTGACTTCTCCGGATCAGGCTTCTTTGAATTTATCGGATGATGCTCCGCAGACGGGGCATCGCCAGTCAGACGGGAGGTCAGCAAATGCAGTACCGGGTTGTATTCCCTGGGTAGGCTCGCCCTTCCCGGGATCATAGACGTGTCCGCAGATGGAACAGGTGTAAGTGTTCATATCTCTTTCTCCTCAAACTTTCACAAATTGGCTGGTTTTCGTTTATAATCCATCAGGATGATTCAACATAATGATTTCCATTCCGGAACCTCCCCGATGACTTCCTGCCGACGATGTAAGCCAGGATTATATAGCGAAAATACCCTATCTGAAACTATGAATCCTGATAATCCTGATAGTCCTGAGAGAGAAGGAGTGATCATGGTCGCCCACCTGATGGCTCTTGCTGCACGAACGGCCCCAAAAGGGAAAGGGATGGACTCAATCGAGATCTGCGTCGTGACGGGGGATGACCTTCAAAGGCTCGCTGTCGCCATGAAGGATGCCGGAAAAGCCCTTGAAATGGCGTTCTTTAACAGGGATTCCGCCAACGTGGCCGCTTCGGATGCCTGCGTGCTGATAGGCGCACGGGGGTATGAACCGGCTGGAATCAACTGCGGCGGTTGCGGATATTCCACCTGTACCGGGATGTCCAAGGTGTTCCAGGAGAACGAAGCCCGGGCTTACCATTTCCGGGGACCCGGCTGTGTCATCAAGATGGCCGATCTTGGAATAGCCGTAGGATCGGCAGTGAAGACCGCATCTATCCATAACGTGGACAACCGGGTGATGTACACCGCGGGAATTGCCGGGATCTCACTCGGCTGGCTTGGAGATTGTTCGGTGGGATATGGCATACCACTCAGGGCAGCAGGCAAAAACATTTTCTTTGATCGGTCATGATCTAACAACCCGGGAAGTACAGAAAAATGGCAAAGATGAAGATCAGGGGTGGAGATCTCGATCTCGTCGAATACGAGTTCACTTCGTTCCCTGCAGGAACAAATATCCGCACAATCGGGCTGGAAAAACCCTATACACTCACCCCCCGGCAGGGAACCGTCAGGGTGCGGGCGCCGGCCAGAATTCACCTCACGGTGCTTGACATGAACAGGTTCTCGCCCGCACGCCCGGGTGGCGGCGGTGTGGGTTTTGCTATCCAGCTCTACTGCAGTGTCGAGGTGGAATGCACAAAAGAAGGTCTCGAGATTGACTACACCCGGCCGTATATCATCAGGCATTTCGTGGAGGTTTTCAGAAAGATCACCGGCTACACCGGAGGTTTCAGGATAAAGGCCGAGGACCATCACCACGAGCACGTGGGGCTCGGTTCCACGAGTACCATCATGATATCCCTCGCACATGCCCTCAATGAGGCAGTCGGCAGCCCGCTGAGCTCGGACCAGCTCCGAAAGGCCATAGGCTACAACTACGTGGAGGAGACTGCCGAAGGGGACGTTCTCTTTGGGTTCGAGACGGGTGTCGGCCCTGCAGTGAGTACGTATGGAGGGATGGCGATCATGGGCGACGAACTCGCTCTCGTCTATCACCACCCCTTCGGAGAGGGCAAGAACGTGTTTATCGTCATCCCCTCGAGTGATATCTCGTCTGCGGGAACCAAAGAGTTCGATCTCCTGATGAACAAGGCGCGGGTACTCGACTATCGGGACCGTGAACTGAAGGCATATTTCATCATGATGGATCTCATCCCCGCGATCGAGGCAGATGATCTCTCCCGCATGGGAAGCGTCATCCACGAGATAGATTTCCGCGGGTCGAAACGGGCTGAAGTGGAGCACCACAGTTTCGAGATCTACCATTACATGAGCCAGATGTTTGAAGGAGGCCTGGAGTTTGTGGGGATGAGTTCTGTGGGCCCGTCAATCGCGATAATCACGGAGAAGACAAGGGCTTCGGTTGAGAAGATCCTTGAAGGCGTGGGAGTCGAGATCGCTATTGAAACACGCATCGACAACAAGGGGCTCGTCATCACCCACGAGCCGTAGAAAACTACAGAGTACGGGGTATTAAAAGATTCAACGCAAAATAGTACAGAGTGCCGCACAGCCCTCCCCCACCTTGGGGTTTGACGCCCCTCCTGGCGCCGTTTGACATCATATTAGAGAATCCCTACCTGAGGAGAGCCTTTGCACTCACCTTTCCGTTCGCATTCATCATCACGTACATTCTCATCATGTACCATATCCTCCCTGAGGTGCAGTTTTTCCGCCTGGGGGGGATAATGCTTGCATATTTCTTTCCCCCGGCAGGAAAGGAGAGCATGATCCCGCTCGGGATTGCCCTGGGCATTCCCTGGTATTTTGTCGCCCTATCGATTGCGCTTGTCGATGTCGCGTCCTCGATGTTTCTTGTCTGGAACTTCGATCTCGCCCTCAAGATCCCCCTGCTCGGGAGCTGGATAAACCGGTTCGTGGAGGGGGGAGGAAAGATCATCTCGCGCCACCGGTGGCTTGAAGGGCTGTATTTCTTTGGCCTGGTGGGATTCATCATGTTCCCGCTCCAGGGCAGCGGAGGTGTCGGGGGATCATTGCTTGGCAGGATCCTGGGCCTGAAAAAGCTGGAAGTCCTTGCAGCAGTGACGCTTGGCGCATTCATCGGCTGTTTCGCTATTGCAATCGGGGTCGAATACGTACTCATCATCCTTGAAAAATCGCTTCTCCTGGGATTGATGGTCATTCTTGTTGCAGTTACGGTTCTTGGAAGTTACCTGATAACCAGGTATAACCGCAGGAAGAAGGGGGAGGATGCTTGATCCACCAAAATCCGCACCCGCTGACGATACATCCCAGTAAATATGGTAATTCAGAACAGTTTATGGCAAATGCGGTTCAAATATGAAAGAAGTCCTGTCGCATCCGTTTCCGGAAAAAGAGCGCTTGGGCAGTCGACCGGACGTTTGAACGAAAGTCAATATAGAGAGGCAAACCAGGATGCATGAACTCAGTGTCGCCTACGACATCTATGCAACGGCGAAGCGTGCCGCCCAGGAACACCACGCCAGGCAGGTGAGCAAGGTCTTTGTCGATATAGGGGAGATGGCTATGATCAATCCGGAACAGGTTGAATTCCTGTTTCACACGATCATAGAGGAGGACGAGGTCTTTGCCGGGGTAGAGCTCGTGTGCAATGTCGTCAGCGTCCTAACACGGTGCAGCTGCGGATATGAGGGTGATGAGCGGTTTGTCTGCCCCCGTTGCGGTTCACTCCCAGAGATGATCCGGGGCAGGGAAGTTATGGTGAGCAATATCGAGATCGAGGTGGACGACTGATGAAGGTAAACCTGATGCATGGCGCCGGGGGGGAAGTCATGGGAGAACTCCTCCGCATCATCACGAGGCTGGAACATAACAATGCCGGAGGGATCGGCCTGGAAGCGCTGGATGACGGTGCGACAATCCCGATAGCGGGTGTTAATATCGTGTTCACGACAGATTCCCACGTGGTCCGCCCGATCTTTTTCCCGGGTGGCGACATAGGCAGGATATCGGTCTGCGGAACCGTAAACGACCTGGCCATGATGGGAGGACGACCGATCGCGCTCTCATGCGGGATGATTATCGAGGAGGGGTTCCTGGTTGAAGACCTGGAACGGATAGTCTCGTCCATGGACATTGCTCTCGGCGAATGCGGTGCCAGCCTGGTCACGGGCGATACCAAGGTCCTCGAACACGGGGCACTGGACGGGATCGTGATCAATACGGCAGGGATCGGGGTGGCGGAGAAGGTGGTACGGGACAGTGCTCTCCGTCCCGGCGACACGATCATCGTGAGCGGGACGCTTGGGGATCACGGGATCGCTATCATGGCCGAGAGGTCCGGCTTCTCCCTCGGCCAGCAGATCATATCTGACGTGGCACCGCTGTGGGGGCTTGTCGAGAAGGCTCTTGCCGCAGGCGAGATCCATGCCATGAAAGACCCGACAAGAGGCGGATTTGCAAACGCTATAAACGAGATGGCCGATAAGAGCGGTGTCTCGATACGGATACGGGAAGAGGACCTCCCGATACGAAAGAGCGTGAAGAGCGCTTCCGAGATGCTCGGCATCGATCCCCTCCAGGTCGCAAACGAGGGAAAAGTGATCATGGGTGTCCGCCCGGAGGATGCGGAGGAGATACTCTCGGCAATCCGTTCCCACACGTATGGACGTGATGCGGCCATCGTCGGAACGGTCACGAAGGGTGCGAACGTCATCATGGAGACCGGTATCGGAGGCGAGCGATTCATTGAGCCACCGGTTGGCGATCCCGTCCCGAGGGTGTGCTAGGCGATCTAATCCGAAGCTGAATAGATCTCGATGTAGTTGGAAAGGATCTTTATTGCCTCGTATTCCCTCTTTCCACCGCACTTTTTTGCCAGTGCCAGGTGGTGGCCGATGAGATCGCGAAGGGCAGGATCCCCGGTTCGGACATAGCGTGTTGCATGGACCGTCGCCTCGATTATACTGTTGAATCCCCTGTTTACCGGGTGGACCACGTGGCGGACGATCTCCTCGTGCACCGGTTCCAGCCCGACTATCAGGGCTTCAGCCGTCTCTCTCTCGATGACCGTTCTCATGGCCACCCATGCCTCCGCACAGTCAAGGCGGTGAACGGTCAGGCCATCTACGGTCTCGGACACGAAAGCCTCTTCCGGCAGGTCTTCAAACGCCGTCATGACATAGATTACCGGGTCGTGCACGATGTTTGCGACCATGTACCCCTGTTTCTCGATATTTTCCACGGTGTGGCTCCCGAGAAATGCGACCAGGGTGTACCGTCCGTTCCGGAGTATCACTCCCATCGGTGCAGCATTCACCGTCGTCGTCCCGATGACCTCGTTGATTCCCTCTCTTAACAGTCCCATTGCCATCCTTCGCACAGGGCGACATAGATAGATGCGATGATGATGTCCGCGATGGAGCCCGGGTTAATCCTCTTCCTGATACACTCGGCATCGAACGTCTCAAGGTCCCGGAGCCCTTCGCGGACTTCCATCGCTTTTGTCATGACCTCCCATGCCGTATCCTGTCCATGCTTCTTGATGACGAACGTATCGGGTTCGACCGAGAGGAGCCATAAAAATGTTTTTACTATGG
>DAWO01000133.1 GCA_002509485.1 Methanolinea sp. UBA477 | reverse complement strand
CAGGATTCCCATTGTGCATGCCGACAGGGGGGCTGTCGCCCCCCTGAACTTCCCCAGCAACCGATATCTGAAGCGTGGGGTTGACTGTCGAATGTGTGGGATTTGGAATGCTTTCCTTGATTAATCCTATTCGCCTTTTGGGAGCGCAAAGCACCCCGGATTGTCAAAAGGGTTGTTAAAAAAAGGGTTTATACTCTGTGTACTAAAAAGCCTTAATCTACCTTCAGATCTCTGAATCCTCCATTCTCCCGTTCGACATACAGAACGGCGCCTCCATCCCGGAGCGACGGTTTTGGGAACCTGGTGAGACGGACAGTACCGGATGTCACGTCGATATTATCCATGGTGCATATCCTGTCTATTCCCGCAAGGAGCAGGGACTGGACGGGTTGTTCGCCATTGTAGTCCCGGAGGCGGCCGAGGAGAACGTACCTGCCGTCGTTTCGGGACGATGCAAGACCGATACCTGCAAGGGCACCGATCACGCCGTCTTCCGTGCCGCCAAGTCCCTCAAGGATTATGCCCGACTCATCGGCTATTCTCCGGGCAACATCCTGGCAGACGACATTTTTCTTTGCAAGAATCCCGAATTCTCTTGTTCCCGGGCTGATCTCGGCCGACCTGGCAATAGCCAGGCCAGGGTCGCTTCCCTCGATAAACGATTCGCACATGATCTTCTTCACATGAGAGAAGATCATCCCTGGCGATTTCCCTGGACGATCCCTGATGTGAATAACTGCTGAGCTGTTGTGCGAGGTATAGGGAATGGCAGGGTGGACGAAGAGCTGGTGCCGTGTAACCCCTGTGATTTCACATATCCCTGACAGGCTGGCAGCAATATCCCGTGCCAGTCGTCCTGTGCCTCTGGATGAAGGAGTGTCAGTATCGTCGATGCCAATGTAGATCAATAGTTTACACCTGAAGGAGAGCTTCTTGCATGTACGTCTACTGGTTTGGTTATCAAGGTTCTGATAATGGCTCTCTTTGTTAGCTGCATATAGTTACCCGGAGCTGCTTCCCCACGTGCATAAATCGTATCAGGTAGTGGCGGCACTATTCAAAATAAATCCACAAAAAAGATCGTAGAATTGGATATACTCAACCAGGGATCTCTCCGGGATCACTCCTCTTCAATAAATTCTTTCAGTTCGGCAAAGATGAATTTCTCCACCTCCTGTGCAACCTCCAGTGGTGCCCTGAAGGCCAGGATCTCGCGTTCATCGCCTTCCATATTGGCAAAGTAGAGTCTCTGCTTGCGTTCAACAAGCTCCACGTCGAATTTGTTGAGTACATCTGCGATAATCTTCCTCGGCACCCCGGGAGGGATGAGGACGTCATAGAGTTGCGTGTCGGCATTCTTCTGTGGATCTTCTTCTGTCACCTGTATCAGCTCCCCACGTTACTTGCCTGCTTTTATCCGCCTGGCCATGATACACGGGCCGTTGCGGACCCCTCCTATGGGGTTCTTCGGTTTGCCAAGCGAGTTCATGCATCTTCCCATCAGTGCAGCTCCCCTGGCAAGTCCGTCATCGACAAAGACCAGGCGGTCCACGGGGTCCGGGAAGAGACCTCTCTCCTGGACCCCCTGGAGGATATACTCGGGTTTCCTGCCTGAGATTGCTGCCCGCCCGGTGAAACCAATTGAAGAATTCTCGAATGTCAGACCTTCCTGTGTGGTCACGTCGATCAGTCGGAGCGCCATCTCGGCACAGACCCTGTCGATCACTTCATTGAGCAGGCCTATACTGTGGCTCTTATATATCTCTGCACCGATCTCCTTCAATTTATCGAGATCACTGCCATTCTCCCCTGAGTCGCAACCGATAAGAAACACCCCCGATTCCTTTGCGACATCTGCATACACGGGGACCCTACCGAAGCGCCGTCGTTCCGGAGGTACGACCCGAATGTCGATGTGCTCGTGGCATCTCCTGACATACTCCTTGACATGGCTGCTCTGGCCTTTGAGGGAGAAATCACCGATGACGCTCCTGTCGCCAAAGACATCCAGTGCCGTCCCGGTCTTGTCATCCACGAGACCGGTCCCCTTGATGATCGCGTCAGGGATCGCTCCTGCGAGACCGCAGAAGTTCCCGACCGTCTTTGCGAACGGGTTTGGGTCATCACGGGCGACGTCGCTTGTGATTCTCCCGTCCAGGGTTGTCCCGAAATCGATCGAGATGCAGGGGTTTCGGAAGTCGACAGGTGTCCATTTTGCGCCCTCTTTTATCCCGGCCATGGCAAGCTCCCCCTCCATCTCGTTGGCAACCATCTCAACACCCGTACTCCCTACCGGAGGAATGACCCCTGCCACTGCCCCCACAAATACGACCTTGTCTGCATAGCTGTGAGGCTGGAGTTTTGCGGACTGGTTTGCCTTCGACATAGGTGGTGTCATCTTCTTTGGAGGCACACCGGCCAGGAGACAGCCGTTTGCGAGTGCAAGGACGAACTCCCCCACCTGGTCAGGAGAATCCATTGCCGCTACAACGCCGGTGCTCCTGACAACGAAATCCAGGTCCTTCTTGATATCCAGGTGGACGTCCTCGTGACACTGGATCAACGTATCACGAACAAGCTCTGTCACAGATTCCCGGGTGAGCTGCGTACCGTCCAGTGTCTCTCCAAAAATAGACTCTCCAGGTCTTGGTTTTCTGACATCCCTGCTCATCTTGACGGTTTTATTGATGACGTAGCTCATCCCGGTCTCGAGGTTCACGCCGGTGAGGATACACTTCGTCGTCGTATTTCCCATCTCCACCGATGCAACAATAAAATAGGGTTTTACCTTGAATTCGGGGATATATACGCCGGGTCCGTGTGCAATCGAGGGTGGGGGTGGACTCTCGACAATGTGGGGACGTGCCTTAAAAAAGCGATCAAAAAAGCGTGCACACATATAATCGAATGTTCTGTTGTGGAACCATATATCTTTCGATTTATTCCACAAAATGGGGATTTGCGTTATTTTTTCCCGAAGAGAGGTGTCATGATGAGAAATTATTATTGATGTTCACAATTCTGTGCTGAATTTCATGATATCCCGGTGAAGCAGCTGCACATTCTCCATGAATGGCGACTGGTTCGTGAGCAGGGGGGAGATATCCGGCTCCGTGTCCCAAACAAGTGGATCGAAAGGGAGGAAACGGATCGTGTTGAAGAGCGAGGGATCGATAATCTTTTTTCCCTTCACCTTGTCGTTCTCGTTCCGGCATTTGTTGATGACCAGGTGGATCACCGCGATCTGCAGTTGTTTTGCAAGGCGGGCGGCATCGGCTGCAACCGAGAGTGAATTGTACGACGATTCGGCAACGATTACGGCCTGGCCAAACCCTCCGGCGATAGCCCTGCCAAAATGCTCCAGTCCAGCCTGCGTATCCAGAAAGATCATCTCGTCATCTCGTACCCTGATATACCTGATAACGCTCTCCAGCAGGGCGTTTTCAGGGCAGAGGCAACCGCTGGATGCCTGTTCGACACCCCCCATCACGAGGAGGGAGAGTCCGGGTTCGAGCTCGATTCCGAACCGGTCGACAACGTCCGATACATCAGGATTGAGGATGTATGCCTGTCCATATCCCTCCCCCGGGGAGACGCCGACCTTCTCTTTGATGTACTCGAAACGCTTTGTGAGAGAGAGCAGGTTGCCTGCCTCCTCCTGGGGGAAACCGAGTGAAAAACCGAGGTTCTGCTGGGGATCTTCGTCGACCGCGAGAACAGATCTCCCTGCCTGATGGGAGAGCCGGGCCAGGATCGCGGTGAGCGTGGTCTTTCCCACCCCGCCTTTCCCTGTGACGATCACCTTCCGGTATCTTCCCCCGCGGTCACGGGATGGCGAGATCGAGGCCGCAACCCTGCGCATCTCTCTCTTTCGTCGTGAGATCTCGTCTATCATATCCCGAGTGCGGCCCTCTTCTCTTCGATGTGCGTAACGATCAATTCTGCAGAACGGAAGGGATCCGGTTCAACGGCGAATTTAGCATGTACCACTGAATCGAGCCCTGAAGTGAGGAGATCCACGGTGTTTTGACTTCCAGCGATCTTTGGCATGACCCCGAGAACGGTGTACACCCCTGAGGCAACAAAGTAACTCCCGATCGAGACCGCCTTCTGGGAATACCATTCAGGAGCGGCTCCTGCCGCAGGCAGCTGGTCGATTCCGACACCGAGTTTCCTGGCAAGCTCTGCGAGCAGTACGAGGATCCTCGAGCAGTCGACACAGGATCCCATGTGGAGGACCGGGGGGATACCGAGGGTTTTACAGACCTCTGACAGGCCGGGACCGGCAAGTCCGGCAGCGTCCGGAGAGAGAAGTCCGGCTTTTCCGGACGCAACAGCCGCACACCCTGTCTCGACACAGATGATATCCTTCCCGATGAGCTCCTTTGCAAGGGTGACGTGGCCGAAATCGTGTTTAATCTTTGGATTGTTGCATCCTACTATCCCGACCGCACCCCTGATCTTCCCCTTTGCGATGAGATCGATGAGCGGATCGAACGAACCACCGAGTGCCTTCCTGATGGCCTCCACCGAGAATCCTGCCATCACCTCGACGGGTTTGCCCGGTATGACGACCCGGTTCCTGTCACGGTTGGGGTAATTATCCACTGCCATCGCGACGATCTCCTTCGCAACCGAGTAGGCATTCTCCGGCGTTATGCCCTTATGGATGGTGCCGGGAACCTTGGACTTCTCACTGGTGGAGATAACTTTTGTATGGAAGCAGCTGGCCGTTCGTGGAAGTGATGGGAAGATGCACTGGTAGTCAATGACCATCGCCTCCAGCGCACCCGTCGCGATAACCAGTTCCTGGTTAAAGTGGTTTCCTGCCATCGGAACCCCTTTCCGCATCAGAAGCTCGTTTCCCGTGCAGCAGAGCCCGACCAGGTTGATTCCACGAGCCCCCTTCTCCTTCACGAGTGCCTTGATCTCGGGGTCGTCTATCGCCCGGACGACCATCTCCGAGAGTATCGGGTTGTGGCCGTGCAACGAGATGTTTACCATATCTTCCTTGATCACGCCGAGGTTCATGGAGGACATGATTGGTGCCGGCGTCCCGAAGAGCACATCAGAGATCTCCGTTCCAAACATGGACCCGCCCCAGCCGTCCGAGAGTGCTGTCCGTAGTCCATGGAGGAGGATATTTGCATAGTTTGCGCCCACTCCCATGTGGACCCTGTGCATCGACTCGACAACCTCCCGGTCGACGCTCCGGGGAGTTATCCCTGCTTTGTCCCAGAGATCCCGCGTCTGCTGCGGGGCTCTCTCTGTCAGCTGCAGGCGATTCTTTATCGTCCCGTACTCTTCGAGCATGGCCAGCGAGAGATCCCTGGCAACGTCGTTTTCGGATCGCCCTTCCACGTCGATCCCAAACTCTGCTGCAAGAACGTTGAGCTTTTGACCGTCTGTAATCACGTAGCCGTCCGATTCGCCGATAGCCGTCTTGTAGAGAGTCTCCACGATGTCACGCCCGTGGTCGGAGTGTGCTGCAGCTCCTGTGGCAAGCATATCAAGGAGGTTTCGTGCTACGATGAGATTGGCATCAGCTCCACAGACGCCCCGTTCCCGGATACCCGGCATGATCCTGCACGGGCCCATGGCACACCTGCTGCAGGACACCCCTGCCGAGCAGTACCTGCAGGGGGGCTGCTGTATCTCGAATCGGTCCCAGACTGTCTCGATGCCCTCCTTCAGCGTTCGTTCGATGATCGGTTTGGCCACTTCGTCGATCGTTCTCGAATCGAGTTTATGTGCAATAATTTCAGGATTCATGAGGGACATCTTCGCCCTCTCGAGCTCGGAGATCTTCACCTCATCTCTCTCTTTGTCGTTGGACATTCATACCTCTCCTGCGGAACCTGGATCCTCATCCGACCAAAAGGCGGGGGAAAATATCATGGCGAATCCAACATGCAGGAAAGACCGGATGCTCCTGCACGGGATCGCCATTCTGGTTGGGATATGCCGCATTGAGTTGTAGGGTTTGTGCCACTATATAGTCATATTGATAGGTGCAAAAATTGCGGAAGGTTCGATATATCGCATGGAAAAAATGGCGGGTTTTACCCGGATCGTTCAATGATATATGTCCGATTGTCGTAGAATGCACCTATCAATCCTCCGAATCCGGCGATTGTAGCCAGTATGATGATAATGGGTCCTGCTATGGGGATCAGAAACGATCCATAGAGCACGACAAATCCGAGGATGTACCTCTGCCACTCCTTCCATTCGAGGTGCAGCCATGAACAGATCAGGTCTCCCAGGTCAAGGGAGATAAAAAGGGTGGACAGGAGAAGACCTGCGATCAAAAAAAGCAGGAAGAGAATGGCAACCGGTATACCGACGACAGTGATCATGAGGAGAACGATCACCAGCACACATCCGATCAGTCCACCAATTCCAAGAGCGAGAGAGAGAATGGGTCTTTTCTGGATCCTCCCGGCAACCGTCCGGAACCTGCCAGGCCACAGGCGAAGGAGAATCAACCCGAGAATGAGCATCCCAAGGGCAAAAAGGAGAGCAATAAGGATAGCCACTGCATCCAGGGAGTCTTCCTCTTCGATATGTATCCGGGACACACCGGCAAATCCCGTATTCTCCACGTGCTGGCCCGATGCCTGGAGAGTTCCTGTCACATGGCCCCTGTTCGTGACCGTTCCGCCCCCAATGGATGCGTCCCGCCCGATCATGGACGAGGGCGATATGGCGACATCACCCCCGTATGCCAGGAGGTTTCGGCTGATGTTTCCATTGATCCTGATTGTGCCTCCTGCAAGGACGGCTTTTCCACCAATATCGTCATTGAGTGTCACCGTCCCGCCTGCAGCGATGACATCCCCTTCCACTGGTGCGTTTATCTCAATGATCCCTCCTGCGGCAATCAGGCTCTGAACCGGCGAGTTGATCTCGATGGATGCGCCACTCACGATCAGGTCATCGGCAACCGGCTGGTCGATGACGACCGATCCATCGCTGAGGGTGACGAGTCCCTGGACAGTTCCGGGAACAACAAGGGCGA